>NZ_JAYMRY010000021.1:0-139268 GCF_038900695.1 Paraburkholderia sp. JHI2823
TAACCATGGTGATGGGGTCGGCGGTGCTGCTGTTCGCAGCCGGCTTCGTGGTCGACCACTATCGCCGGGAGCATCGGCGTGCGCAGTTGATGCGGCGGCTGGACCATGTGCGTCGCAACGAGGTCCTATCTGCTGGATCTTCAGCGGAGGGCGCCGCCCCTTGACCCGGGCATCGCTTTCTCCTTTCAATCAGCAGCTTAAGGCAGTTTTGGCGAAAATTTCACGAATCCCGGCCGCCCCTCTTATCGGGTTGGCGCGGAGTTGGCTCGATATGACGTTAGGTTCATCTGGCACAGCGTTACAGCTGGCGGTTGTTTTTGAAAGGAGATTTATTGGGGGGTATAAGGCAAACCTCCGTCAGGCTTGGGTGAGCCTACCCGGAAATCTGCACGGAAATCAAGGCACACCGGTTTCAGTAAAGTTCGATGCACAAATGAAAGCCCGCACGCGTGCGGGCTTTGTAGTGGAACGCGACAGAGATCAGTGCAGGGCTGCGTAGACGATTGCGACGATGACTGCGATCGAGGCCGCGCTGATGCCCCCTTGCGCACTTGCGCTGACCTGCCTCATAGCGCGGGTGCGATCTTCGGATCAATCGCCTGATGCGCGCCGAAACGTGGGCCTTGATCGCGGTCGGCGAATAGCGTTTCGCCGTAGGGCACTGTAAGCAGCCCCCCAGGTGACGCGGGCTAGCGCTCAAACTCCGTCCCACGCACCGACTCGATCAGATAGTCGACGAACGAGGCAATGCGGGCCGAAATCGCCGTATTACGGTAGTAGACCGCATTAATCGGCTGCCGGACTTCCTGTGTCTGGCGCGTGAAGAGCTGGACGAGCGCCCCCTCGCGCCGGTCGCGCGCCGTCATGAAATCGGAAAGACAGGCGATGCCCGCGCCCGCCAGGGCGAGCTGCCGAAGCGTCTCGCCGCTCGAGGACGCGATGCTCGGCGCGATCCGATACGGTTCGTTGTCCGGTCCCAAGATCGGCCAGACGTTGAGAGCCTCGGGCTGATTGAACCCCAGCAGAGTGTGCTTCGCGAGATCTTCCACGCGCTTCGGATGGCCATGCGCCTCCAAGTACGCCGGGCTCGCGAGAATGCGCATGCGGCTGCGGCCTACGGGCTTGCCGTGCAGCGTGGAGTCCTTGAGCGCGCCAATGCGGATTGCCACGTCCGTGCGCCGCTCGAGCAAGTCGATGATCCCTTCGTTACTCACGAGCTCCAGCTCAACCTGCGGAAAGCGCTCGCGGTAGCCCTGCACGAGAGGGACGATCACGTGGAGCATGAACGGTGTGGCCGCATCCACTCGCAGCAGGCCCGAGGGTCGCTCGCGGCGCGCGGCCATCTGCTCCTCCGCGCTCTCCACCGAAGCGATGATCGCCCGCGCGTCGTTCAAGAACGCCCGCCCTTCCTCGGTCAACTCCAGGCGCCGCGTCGTGCGGCGTAGCAACGTAGTTTTGAGCTTGTCCTCGAGCCGCCCCAGTGTGCGGCTCGTGGCCGAAATCGTGAGGCCGAGTTGCTGCGCGGCGGCCGTGATGGAACCGCTGTCGACCACGCTCACAAAGGCTTGCAGCTCATCTAATGTCGTTTTCATTTTTGATTTCAGATCAAAACATATTCGTTTATAAGCCAGTTTTTAATCAAAAGTAAAGGGCGCACACTTCGTCCCGTCTTCTTCGAAGCCAGGACTGGATACCATGCCCCTCGCCCTACTCGCGCTCACCATCAGTGCGTTTGCCATCGGCACGACGGAGTTCGTGATCGTCGGCCTGATCCCGACGATCTCTTCCGATCTCGTCATTAGCCTGCCTTCGGCGGGCCTGCTCGTGAGCCTCTACGCACTGAGCGTCGCCGTGGGCGCGCCGTTGCTCACCGCCCTCACCGGCCGCGTGCCGCGCAAGCTCCTGCTCGCCGGTCTTATGGCGCTCTTCACTATCGGCAATCTCGTGGCCTGGCGCGCGCCCACCTATGAATCGCTGATCGTCGCCCGCATCCTGACCGGCCTCGCGCACGGCGTGTTCTTTTCGGTGGGCTCAATCATCGCGACGACGCTCGTTCCCGAACAGAAGGCCGCTAGCGCCATCGCCACGATGTTCAGTGGGATGACGGTGGCCTTCGTCGCGGGCATTCCGCTGGGCACCTTCATCGGCCAGCACTTTGGCTGGCGGGCGACGTTCCTCGTCGTCGCCCTGTTCGGCCTGGTCGCGTTTCTCGGCGCCGTGGCCTTCGTGCCGCGCAAGCTCGCGCATACGCCGCCCGCCGGCCTCTTCAAGCAGTTCCGCGTGCTCGGCCAACCGCGCCTCGCTCTCGTCTATGCAATGACGGCGGTGGGCTACGGCGGCTCGCTGATCGCCTTCACATTCATGGCTCCGCTGCTCGAACAGATCACTGGTTTCACGCCTTCCCAAGTCAGCATCGTGCTGGTCGCCTATGGCGTGTCTGTGGCCGTGGGTAACATGTGGGGCGGCAAGCTCGCCGATCAGGTGGGCCCAGTGAGGGCACTCAAGCGCATCTTCCTGTTGCTCGCCGTCGTGCTGTTCGCGCTTACCTTCACGGTACACAACGCGTGGCTCACGGTGCTCACGATGCTCGCCTGGGGCGCGGTCGCGTTCGGCAACGTGCCGGGTCTGCAGGTGTACGTCGTCAAGCAGGCGCGTCACTTCGCGCCCGATTCCGCCGACGTCGCCTCGGGCTTCAACATCGCCGCGTTCAACCTTGGCGTGGCGGGCGGTTCCTCTCTCGGCGGTCTAGTCGTCGCACACATTGGTCTTGGCCATACGCCGTGGATCGCCGCCTCCGTCACGCTCGGTGCATACGCACTCACGGCACTGAGCGGCAGCCTCGACAGGCGTGAAGGCCTGCCCGAGCGCACGGCCGAGCCCGTGGAAGCCGTGCAGTGAAGACCTTTCATCCCTTCGCCAGTTAGCAGGAGTGCACCAGCACGAACGCACCGACCCAACGTCCCCAGGCCTTTGCTTCATCCGCGGGCTAGACCTTCGAAGTCCGGTACGAGGGCCCCATTGCGATCAACGCCTGTGACGCGGACGGCATCCGCGTGCGCTACGAGATCACCGAAGGCGATTTCGCGGGCCCGAAGGGTGAGGTCGGCTATACGTGGCAGCAGGTGGCCGGTGAAATCTATGCGATCTCCCGTGCATATCGACGACTTCGCCGCCGGCACCGTGGCGGGAAGCGAACCGGGCCACTGTCGCATCAGGCTCGTTTTTCACCGCACCGTCGCTCGATTTTTCCGCCTCGAAGGCAGCCCGCGCGCGGCTTGAGCGCGCCACCTCGAACACAAATCGATTATGTCCACTTCACTAGAAAAACTGACGAAGGGCGGCTTGAGCATCGGCATCGAGTTGCCGCTCGACAATGACTGGTCGCCGGCCGGCGACGCCAGGCGGCAACGCGACGGGCGTCGCCACGGCGTACCCGACGTCGAGAGCCACGCGGAACTCGCCCAGCTTGCGGATACGCTCGGCTTTCGTGCGCTCTGGGTGCGCGACGTGCCGCTCTACGATCCTTCGTTTGGCGACGCTGCTCAGGTGTTCGAAACGTTTTCTTACCTCGGCTACCTCGCGGGCATCACGCGGAACATCCTGCTGGGCACGGCCGCTGTCGTGCTGCCGCTGCGCGAGCCCCTGCTCACGCTCAAGTCGGCGGCTTCAATCCAGACCTTGAGCCGCGAGCGCCTGCTGCTAGGCGTGGCGAGCGGCGACCGGCCCGTGGAGTATCCGCTGTTCGGTCGCAAGTACGAATCCCGCGGCGCCAATTTCCGCGAACAGATCGCGCTTTTAAATAACCGTGCTCAAGGCTACCTGCCGCCCGGGATCGAGGTGCTGCCGCGACTGCGCTCGCCGCTGCCCCTCTTCGTGGCCGGACTTGCACAACAGCAGGCGGAGTGGCTGGGAAAGCACATGGACGGCTGCCTCGCGTATCCTGGCACGCCTGCGGACCACCTGCGCCGCGTGGCAGAATGGCGGGCGGTAGCGGGCGCGAAGCCGTACGTTAGCTTCTTCCATCTCGATCTGGCCGAGAATCCCGATGAACCGCTTCAGCGACATCGCTTCGGCGCGCGCGCGGGACGTCACGCGTTGATTGGAGAGCTAGAGGCATTGCGCCGCGCGGGCGTCGATCACATCGCCCTGCACTTCCGCCGCAACCGCCGCCCGCTCGACGAGGCGTTCAGTGAAATCGCCAGCGAAATCCTTCCCCATTTCAATCCGGACATGATGGAACTCGCAGCACAATCCGGACTCAACTAACTAAGCCGGATCGGTCTGAACGATCCGGCAGCGCATGCCTATCGTTGCTGGCGCTCGCCTGGGCGCGTTCAGCATCGTCACGATCGAATTCTCGCCGGTGGGGCTCCTGCCAGTGACCGCCCAGTGCGTGCAGGTCGCCATCCCGACCGCGGGCATGCTTATCACCTACGCGATTGGCGTCATGTTCGGCGCGCCGCTGATGATGCTCGCGTTTTCGCGCCGGTCGTGCCGCACGGCCCCCATTGCGCTGATCGGCATTTCCACCATCGGCAATGTGCTCTCGGCGCTGTCCTCGAACTACACGACGCTGCTTCTCGCATGCCTCGTCACGAGTCTCAATCGCGGCGCGTTTTTCGGGCTCGGCTCGCTCGCCGAGGCAAGCCTGGTGCCGCGCCGCAAGCAGGCGAGCTCCGTCGCCACCATGCCTATTGGTCTGACGATCGCGAACGTTAGCGGCGCACCCGCCGCCACCTCGCTCGGCCAGAGCATCGGCTGGCCCATGTCGTTCGGCGCGACCTCAGCGCTTCGCTTGCTCACGATGCCGACTTTGCGCATGGCGCTGCCCAAGGGAGAGGCCAGCAAGGTGCCGCCCTTGCGCGGCGAGCTGATGGTGCTCATCCGCCCCGTGGTGTGAATGGCGATGGCCACCATCGTGCTTGGCGCCCGGGCACGTTCAGTCGCTACACCTATATCGTGCCGACGCTCGAACACTGCCGGCGCGTCACCCGCCGTCGTGACGGAGGTGCTCGTGGGCTTTTCCGACAAGTGGGGGGCTGCCGTCTCGCGGATCGCTGGCTCGACGGCAGCCTGATCGTGTTCCTGATTCTGCTCGTCCAGATCGTGCTGGCCTTTCCGCCGCTCGTGAGGAATCACACCGGTACTGCCGTTGCCGTGGTGGTCTGGGCACCGCCACCCTTGCTGTCGTGCCGCCCTTGCCGATGCGCGTCATGCCGCCGCGCCGAGGCTCGCTTCGTCGGCCAATGTCGCGGCCTTCAATCTCGGCGATGCCGTGGGCGTTGCGGCCGGCGGCGCGGCGATTTCAGTGGGCTTTGACTACGCTTCGGTGCCCATCGTGGGCGCTGATCGCCGCTTCGGGCCGCGCGCTCATATTCGTGCTGATGGCCCGCCGCAGCACAAGTCGGCACGCGAACTCCCGCACAGCAATATTTGACTCGAATTCAATTGTATTTCGCGCTTATCACTGTTTTTAGCATAGATCGAAATGGGCACAATGCCGTCATCGACATCGCATGCCCCTTACTGCCCCAGAGAACCCAATGAGCGAGATTCCCGCATTCGGCCTTGGCACCTTCCGCCTGCGAGGCCAGGTCGTCATCGACGCTGTACGAAACGGCCTCGACGTCGGCTACCGCACGATCGACACCGCGCAGATCTATGGCAACGAAGCCGAAGTGGGCGAAGCGGTTGCCGACTCGGGCGTCGCGCGCAAGGACTTGTTCCTGACCACGAAGATCTGGGTCGACAACTATTCGCGCGAAAAGCTGATCCCGAGCCTCAAGGACAGCCTCAATAAACTGCGGACCGAGGCAGTGGACCTCACGCTGATCCACTGGCCCGCACCCAGCAACGGCGTCCCACTACAGGAATTCATGAGCGCGCTGGCCGAAGCGAAGTCGCAAGGCCTGACGAAGCAGATTGGTGTGTCGAATTTCAACATCGAATTCACGAAGCAGGCGATCGCCGTGGTCGGCAAGGAAAACATCGCGACCAACCAGATCGAGCTGAGTCCGTATCTGCAAAGCCGAAAGCTCGTGGGCTTCCTCCAGCAGGAAGACATTCACGTGACCTCATACATGACCCTCGCCTACGGCAAGGTGCTCGGTGACCCCGTCATTCGCTCGATTGCCGAACGCCGCCACGCGACGCCGGCGCAAGTGGCGCTCGCTTGGGCGATGCGCCTTGGCTACTCGGTCATTCCTTCGTCGACCAAGCGGGAAAACCTCGCGAGCAACCTGCTCGCCCAGTCACTGCAACTGAGCGACGACGACATGGCGGAAATCGCCGCGCTCGAACGCAACGGCCGCGAAGTGAGCCCCGACGGTTTCGCGGCGCAGTGGGACTAGCCCGCTCAAGCCCATTCTGAACCTTCGCGGCGCTCGCGCCGTGAACCCGAACAGGAATACTTCGTGAAGCATGATCCGCTTTTCCAGCCTCTCAAACTCGGCTCACTGACACTAACCAATCGCATCGTGATGCCGCCGATGACGCGCTCGCGAGCGAGCCAGCCCGGCGACGAGGCCAACGACCTGATGGCCGAATACTATGCGCAACGCGCTGACGCAGGACTCATTGTGAGCGAAGGTACGTATATCGCGCCGCTCGGCAAGGGCTACGCATGGACTCCCGGCATCCACACGCCAGCCCAGATCGAAGGTTGGCGCAAAGTCACAAAGGCGGTGCACGCCAAGGGCGGACGCATCTTCGCACAGCTCTGGCACGTCGGGCGCCTGAGCCATTCGAGCCTGCTCGGCGGCAAGCAGCCGGTGTCCTCATCGGCGCTCCAGGCAATAGGTGTGAACGTGTTCATCGCTGGTAACGAAGATGGCACTCCGGGCTTTGTGCAGGCCTCTGAACCTCTCGCACTAAGCGTTGACCAAATTCGCGTAATCGTGGGCCAGTACCGCACGGCGGCGCGCAATGCGATCGAGGCCGGTTTCGACGGCGTCGAACTGCATGCGGCGAACGGCTATCTTGTCAACCAGTTTATCGACTCTAATGCCAACACGCGCACCGACGCTTACGGCAGGTCGCTCGAGAACCGCCTGCGCTTCCTCGACGAAGTCGCGCACGCTCTCATCGAAGGCACAGGGGACGCGCAGCGAGTCGGCATCCGCCTTGCGCCGCTTACAACGCTGAACGGCTGCGAAGACGCTGAGCCAACAACGACCTATCTTGCGGCGGCCAAATTGCTCGGTGAGATCGGCGTAGCGTACATTCACATCGCCGAAGCCGACTGGGACGACGCCCCGCACATGCCCCTTGAATTCAAACGCAAGCTGCGCGCTACCTACCCCGGCGTGCTGATCTATGCCGGGCGGTACACGGGCGAACGGGCCCGCGACGCCATTGAGGCGGGCTGGGCCGATCTCATCGCCTTTGGCCGGCCGTTCGTCGCCAATCCCGATCTGGTGCAGCGTCTGCGCATCAATGCGCCTCTCGCGCAACACCATCGCGAAACGCTCTTCGGCGGCGGCGCGAAAGGTCTCACTGACTATCCGGTGCTTGACGGCGCCGCAGCCTGAGTTGCACGCATACGCACACCCCTATGGCGCCGGCCTGGCGGAGTTGCGCCTCGGCGAAGCGCTCTTCTCGTCTTATCCGCGCGACGAGTATGTCATCGGTACCAAGGTAGGCCGCATCATTCTCGATGAGATCGAATCCACCACCGCACGCGACCTCGGCGAAAAGGGAGGCCTATTCGAACACGGCCTGCCGAGCCGTGTCGTCTATGACTATTCGGAAGACGATACGCTGCGCTCGATCGAAGACAGCCTCAAGCGCTTGCGCACGGACCGGCTCGACTATGTCTGGATCCACGATCCGGCCATCGATTTCCACGGAGACGCGTGGCGAGACATATTCGACACCGCGATGAGCCATACGTCCAGTTCGCCGAAAGCGCGCAACTGCAAGACGATGAGAGCGGCGTTTCCATCGCGCGGTTCGCCCCATGTTCCGCTGCGTGCTCTTCAACTGACTGATGTCCGTTTGCCCCGGGCAATACCTCAGTGCAGTACGTCTGCCGGAATGAAATCGGAGGACGGTATGTCCGGCTGGGCAACGCTCATAAGGTCCGGACGAACAAATGAAGGATCGTGCTCAAGAGCCTACCAAATCGAAATAACCGCTGCGGCGACGTCTGCTACTCCCGACGTTGTTTCGCGCCGGTCGATTGAGAGCCAGCGAAGCGCATGCTTATGGCTAGCAGTCGCACTAGATGATCTGCGGAAAGAGCGCTACGCCCGGCTTCATCGTGCGCTTGCGACGGCGGCGCAGCGTGAGCGGCGTGCGCGCAATATCGAGCCACGTGCGCGCGGCGAGCCGCACCGCAAATCGAACGACTCGTCCTCCACGGTGCAGCGCCCGTCGATGGTGATCTGCCAGCCGTCGCGCGTGCGCCTGCAACTCACGCGCTCGTCTTCCATGAGATCGGCGTGCCAGCGCCATATGCACGCGTCATCGAGATTCGCACGCACGGCGGCACGCAACCGCGCGAGTTCCAGTTCATGCAGATGCGTGCTCATAGCGCCTCCTGTCGATACCCGTCATTACCAGCCGAACTTCGCTTCCACGCCGACCTAATCGGCATTGCGCGCGCCGAGCGCACGCAGCGAATCGCCTACCTCGAAATGCACCGCTTCGAGGGCGAGCGCCACGTTGTCGCTAACCAGCCAGTCCGCGCGCACCTGCGCATACATGCCCGTCCAGCGGCTGCCCTTGCCCGCCGTACCCGGCACCACCGCCATGCCCTGGCCGTAGACCGCATCCGCCGTCGTGTCGCGCCACTGGAAGCCCACCGCAGTGAGTAGCGTCACCTTCGGCGTCACCTTGAACGTGAGCGACGGCTTCACGTGAATCAGGTTGCTGTAGCCCGTATAGCCTGCCAGCGTGAAGTAGTAGCCATTCGGAAAAAGCGGATTGAAGGTTTCCACACGGCCGTCGCCCGGATGCCGGTCGCCGGATGCGCCGTCAACCTGAATCCCGAGACGCGGCGTGCCCGGCAGCGCGGCGAACGTATAGCCGCCCAGCGCACCGAACGCCCACGCGCCCACCGTATCCGCGCCCACGCGGCCGGTCTGCACCATGCCTTCCACGTCCCAGTCGAACGGCGCCTGCTTGCCCGCGTAGCGCGCGTCGAACACGTCGCGCCGCTCGTTGCCGCTCGCGTCGAGAAAATGCGCGTTGTCGCGCTCGTAGCGCGACCAGTACGCCGAGAGATCGCCCGGACCCAGGCTCGCGCGCTCCACGCGCACGCCGCTGAACGTGAGGTGACCGTTCGAGACATCGTCGAACACGGTAGCGTCACGGTACTGCACGGGCTGCGTGAGGTAGCCGATAAAGCGCCACTTGCCGATCTCGTAGTCGGCCCACAACGCGTCGAACGCCTGGCGCACGTTCGGGCCGTCGCGCACGGAAACGAAGCGCTGTAAGTCGAACGCCATCTCCTGCCGCCCCACGCGCGCCTTGAACGTGCCGCCGCCCACGCCGTAGACGAACGCCACGAATGCCTGCTCGATGTCGAGCGGGTTCTTGTCGACGGGTGTAACGGAGTCCTTACCGAACGGCCGCGCGTCTTCGAGCTGGAAGAACGCCTGCACGTGCTCGCCGAGGTGGGCGTCCGCGTGGACTTCGGCGCGCTGGATCACCCAGCTGTCGGGACGCGCGCTGCCAAGACCGAAGAGCGGCGTGTTGTTGAGTTCGAAACGCTCGCGCAGGTTTGCACCCAGCGAGAGATACCAGGTGGGATCGACCTTCGAAAGCGGGATGTACTTGAGCGCGTCGAACGGCCTGCGTGGCAGGCATGGGTTCGCGAGCACGCCCCAGTCTTCCTGCCAGCGGTTGAAGCCGGGAACGGGGCGCTTGACATCACACGTGGGCGTCGTGTCCGGCGTGCTCGTTCCTGTCTGCGCGAATGCGGCAGGGGCGCTCACCATCAGCAGCCAGGCGGCCGCCGCAACGCCCGCGGCCCTCTTCTTTCGACGCTCGCGCGTCGTGCTCGACACCATTTTTTTCCTTGCCGTTGACGGCGTATGTTTGATTGCGCGAAGCGCACGAAGGACAGGAGCCCCGCCGCTTCGAATCGTTCGCGTCATGCCGGGCCGGCCGTTGCCGCGCGCTCGTGCTCTCCGGTTGTCAACGCGAGCACAGCAAGCGCGCACACGGGCGCAAGCAGCGCCCAGAAGCCCACGTAGCGCAGGCCGAGCGCGCCGCCCGCCGCCCCCGCCGCAAACGCCGCGATGGCCGGCATCATCTTCGCGAACCGTGCGCGTGCCGCCGCGCGCACGCTCTCGGGCGTGCCCGCGTGCAGCATTTCCACCACATCGAGAATCGCCTGCGTGACGTTGCCGGTCATCACCGTGTTCGGCACGGCGGGCCGCAGGATCAGGCGTGGATGCGCGTTCTGCACGCCCATCGCGAACGCGCCGAGCACGCCGGCCACGATCACCGGCAGCGCGTCGGGCTGGCTGACCGGCGACGCCCACACGCCCGCGAGACAAAAGCCGAGCATGAGCACCGCCTGCACCGCATGCACCAGGCGCGCGCCGTGGCGCGCGTGCTGAGCGCCGAGCGAGCGCAGCAGCAGGCTGCTGCCCGCCACGCCCGCACCGAAAGCCGGGAACACGATCAGCTTGAGGAGCACGCCCTGCCCGTAGCCCGCCACGCCCGCGCCGATCAGCACCAAGTTGCCCGTGACGTGCGCGGTGAAGAGCCCGAACAGCGCCACGAAACTCAGCGTATCCACAAAGCCCGCCACCGCTGCCAGGATCGTGTCCTCGTACTTCATTTCACCGCGTTGGCGTGGATTTCGGCGATGTAACCGCCAGGGAACTGGACGATCGCCGCGTTGCGGCCGTCCGAAGTAAACGCCGGCACGAGCACCTTCACGCCCGCGGCCTGGGCCTTTTGCAACGTCTCGTCGAGATTCGCCACTTCGTAGCCCGTCGTTTCGCGCCCGAACGGATAGGGCAGATGGCCGTCCGTCACCAGCACGGTCATCTTGCCGAAGCCCGATTCGATCCGCACGCGCCGATACGTCTCATCCTGCCGGCCGATTTCGATGCCCGGCGCCTTCCCCTCATCGGACACCACCTTGCCGTGCGAGAACTTCACGAAGTCATGCACCAGCTTGTGCAGGCTTTTCGGCGAAACGTACACGCGGTTCTCGGGAATCATCTGGAGCGCGTCGTAGTGCGGGGCCTGGTTGTGCCAGTAAAGCTGCATGTTCACGCCGTCCGCCCACGAGATGATCGCGTCGCGCCCGATCGGATCGGGGAAGGTGTCGACGATCACGTCCGCGCCGTGCGCGCGCGCCGCCTTCACCGCCGCGTCCATGTCGGTCACAAGGTAGCCGGTACGCTCCGAGCCGAAGGAATACGGCACCGGCGTCTTGAAGCCGAATACGGAGATCGTGCCCGACGGCGTAAACACGAGCTGCGACATGGTCCGGCTCGGCGTGGGCGTGACCTGGAACACGCCCTGCTTCGACTTGCTGCCGCCGAAGGTCGCCACGAAGCTGTCCGTGAAGCGGTCGAAGTCTTCCGGGGCAACGTACACGTGCGTCGTGTCGTACTGCGGGCCGACGGCCACGGCCGGTGTTTCGGACTCCACAACAGGTGGCTTCGCGAACGACGCGGGCGCGGCGACAAGACCGCCCGCCACCATCAGTGCGAGCAATGCGGAACGAAATTCTTTCATCGTCGGATTTCCTTGTTTCATCATACGTTTGTGCCGGTCACTCGCGGGTGTCTTCCAGCAACGTGGCCAGCACGAGCGCCGTGATCAGCCCGAGGTGCTCAAAAAAACTGTTCAGCGCCATGAAGTACGCGGCGCCCGTATGGTTCCAGAAGTCGTTGGCGACCAGCATGGCCACGAGCGTGAGTACGCCCAGCGCGCCTGCACCGAGCCACGTGAAGCGGCACAACACCACGAACAGCGAGCCGCCGATCTCCACCACGATCGCAAGCGCGGCCCACAGCGCTGGCGGATGCAGGCCGAAATGCGCCTGCTCCGCAACCGCCGCGTTGAAGTCCAGCAGCTTGTGCACGCCGCCGATCAGCCATGCGGAAACCAGCGCGACGCGCACGAGCGGTGCAACCCACGGCTGCGCGAGCAACGCGCGAATCCACGCCGGGTTGCCCCGGCCGGTGAACGCCGCCACGTCAGATCGCCCAGCACGAACAGCCAAACGCGCCCCAGAAGCCCTTCGCATCCGAGGTCGGCAGCGCACTGCCCCATGCGCTCCCGTGCGCGTGGCCGTGCAGGTTGCACGCACTCGCACAGGCGCACAGCGCCGCCGCGGCCGCGCGCTGCAACGGCGCGCCGGTTTGCTGCGTCGCGCCCCAGCCGCCGTAGCCGCCGTACTGGCGCACCGGTGACCAGTCGGGCATCGCGGGCGGGATCGGCGCGTCGTGCTCCGAGAACGGACCTGCCCCCCACACGATCCGGCCATCCACCACCGTAAGCAGCGCCGTGGTGTCGGCGATGTCGTCCTCGGCGCAAGCGAAGAAGTCGCGGTCCGGCACCATCAGGTCGGCAAGCTGCCCCACCGCAATACGTCCCTTCTTACCCTCTTCATTCGAAAACCACGTGACGTACTCCGTCCACATGCGCAGCGCCGTTTCGCGATCGAGCAGATCGCGCTGCGGATACAGGCGCATGCCGCCCACAGTCCTGCCGCTCACGAGCCACGCAAGCGACACCCACGGGTTGTACGACGCCACGCGCGTGGCGTCGGTGCCCGCGGACACCTTGATGCCTTTGGCGAGCATCTTCGCGACGGGCGGCGTGGCCTCGGCCGCGCGCGCACCATATCGTTCGACGAAATACTCGCCCTGGTACGCCATGCGGTGCTGCACGGCGATGCCGCCGCCCAGCGCCGCGATGCGGTCCAGCGAGCGATCCGAAACGGTTTCCGCGTGATCGAAGAACCAGTTCAGGCCTTCGAGCGGAATGTCGCGATTGACCTTCTCGAACACGTCCAGCGCGCGGCTGATCGTTTCGTCATAGGTGGCGTGCAGACGCCACGGCCAGCGGTTCTGTGCGAGCACGCGCACGACGCCCTCGAGTTCGCCCTCCATCTCCGGCGGCAACTCGGGGCGCGCCACGCGGAAGTCCTCGAAGTCGGCCGCCGAGAACACGAGCATCTCGCCTGCGCCGTTATGCCGGAAGTAGTCCGAACCATCGTGATACTTGACGCTCTGCGTCCAGTTCACGAAATCTTCCTTTTCCGCGTCCGGCTTCTGCGTGAAGAGGTTATATGCGATGCGCACCGTCATCTCGCCCGCGTCGTGCAGCTTGCGGATGACTTCGTAGTCATCCGGATAGTTCTGCGAACCGCCGCCCGCGTCGATCGCGCCCGTCACGCCCAGGCGGTTCAGTTCGCGCATGAAATGGCGCGTTGAGTTGTACTGGTACTCGGCGGGCAGCTTCGGCCCCTTGGCGAGCGTCGCGTAGAGGATCGTCGCATTCGGATTGGCGAGCAGCAGCCCGGTGGGCGTGCCCGTGGCGTCGCGCAGAATCGTGCCGCCCGGCGGTTCCGGCGTGTCCTTCGTGTAGCCCACCACGCGCAGCGCGGCGGCGTTCAGCAGCGCACGATCGTACAGATGCAGGATGAACACGGGCGTGTCCGGCGCGGCCGCGTTGAGTTCCTCGATCGTGGGCAGGCGTTTCTCGGCGAACTGGTGCTCCGTAAAGCCGCCGACCACGCGCACCCATTGCGGTGCGGGCGTGATCGCGACCTGCTGCTTGAGCATCTCCATGGCAACGGCGAGCGAACGCACGCCGTCCCACCGCAGTTCCATGTTGTAGTTCAGGCCACCGCGGATAAGGTGCAGGTGATTGTCGATCAGGCCGGGCAGCACGGAGCGCCCCTGCAGGTCGATGACGCGCGTGGCGCGCCGCGCGAGCGGCATGACGTCGGCCTCGCTCCCGACCGCGACGAAGCGGCCATTGGCGATTGCCACAGCGCTGGCGAGCGGGTTCGAGCGGTCCAGCGTGGTGATGCGTGCGTTATGAAGAATGAGATCAGGTTGGCTGTCGGTTGCGCTCACGGGCGTTTCCTCACGTTGATTAAAGACCCAGCAGCGGCTTCAGGGCGGGAACGGCCTGCGCGCCGATCACCATGCCCAGCAAGCCAACCAGGGCGATCAGCGGCGGCGCGGGCGAGCGGACCTTGATTACGCTGTAGATCACGCCGATGAGCGCGCCCGCGCCCAGTGACACCAGATAAGATTCCATGCGGTCGGCCTCGCGGTCGGATTGGAATGCTGGACATGGCTGACGGGAATCCGCGGAGGTTCCGTTTTCAGCGGCCCCGGAATTGCTTCGCAATCCTGATTGATGTGACAGGCGCACTGGCGGCAAAGACGCGGCGCCCTCGCCTGGAGCGCCCCGCATCGATGTCCGCAATGATCGTGAAACCGATCAGCGCGCCGGAACCGCCGGAAGAATTTCGTGCTGCACGGACGTGCGTTGCGCCGACTTGTGAACCATCGTGTACGCGTAATCGACACCCATGCCGTACGCGCCCGAGTGCTCCTTCGCGATCTTCATCACGGCGTCATAGGTCTCGCGGCGCGCCCAGTCGCGCTGCCATTCGAGCATGACCTGCTGCCACGTGACCGGCACGACGCCGGCCTGGATCATGCGCTGCATGGAGAAGTCGTGCGCGTCCTTCGAGGTGCCGCCCGATGCGTCGGCGACCATGTAGATCTCGTAGTCGCCTTCGAGCATCGCGCACAGCGCGAAGGTCGTGTTGCAGACTTCCGTCCACAGACCGGCAACAACCACCTTCTTGCGGCCGTTCGCGGCAAGCGCGTCGCGCACTTTCTGGTCGTCCCACGAGTTCATCGACGTACGTTCCAGCAGTTTGTGGTCCGGAAACACGTCGAGCAGTTCCGGGTACGTGTAGCCGGAGAAGCTCTCCGACTCGACCGTCGTGATCGTGGTGGGGATGTTGAACACTTTGGCCGCCTTGGCCAGCCCAACGACGTTGTTCTTCAGGACCTGGCGGTCGATCGACTGAACGCCAAAGGCCATTTGCGGCTGCTGATCGATGAAGATCATCTGGCTGTTTTGCGGGGTGAGTACTTCAAGTTTGGCGTTGCTCATGGTGCTTGCGTCCTTTGATCGAGGAATGGGTAGACCGCCTCCCGGGCGGGACAGCCGAATTTCCGTCTGCCTTCTTCTGCCTGGAGTTCGACACTCCAGCTAGCCGCCATTTGACACGAGATCACCAGCAAGAAGCACTGAAGAAATCTGAAGGAGTCTGTGTGAAATTCTCGGGCTATGCAAACTTTCTGAAGTATTCTGAATAAAATCCATCGGCTCAAAAGCTATCTGTACCTTTGTCGATCATTATCGAGTATCAGTTTCTTTGCGGCATAGGGGAAATCGTCCTATGAACGCCTACTTATCTTCACTCCTCTGGTGTGTAGCCTGATCGGGGTTGCAATTGCCCGCTCCTGCCGCTATCGCTCTGGCAGGCCTGCTCCGCATTCTGGCTGGAGAGCAGATCCCGCCGGTTGTCGGGCGGATCATATCGGGGCTCAAGCCCTGGTGCAGTGTGGAGATGCAGCCAGCACATCTGCGCTGCCGGGCGGTCGTATCCCCAATGCAGGAAAGGCAGACCTGTAATCTTCATGTGGCGTCCTGGCGATTCTTTTTGGTATGACATACGGGCGTCACTATATTCCATGACGCCAGGCGTTTTGCCTATTTCCGTTTATCCCATCTCGCGTGTTCACGGCTCCATAGCGATATAGCGGGTGACTAACACGACGAACAGCCCGCATTTCACGACACACTCCACGAGTGAGAGCCAGAAAGCGATTGGAAAATTCGCGTACTCGGCGGGGAGCGCGGGCGCAACGGCAAGGACACTGAGCGCACAGAGAAAAACGAATATCCCGCGCGCCGTTGCTCCCCCCTTGAGCACGCGAAACACGATCGCCAGCCAGATCAACGTCGACGCCGCGAGCGCCGCGCGCTCCACGTCGTCAGCCGCGTTCCAGTACGCAACGGGCAACTCGACCAACGCCCAAAGCGCCGAAAATGTTACGAGCCTGCGGGTCCACGCGCCGGTGAGTCCGCTCGCCTTTGCGTCGCTTGCACTCTCCGTCGTCCCCTGCCAGCGCAGCCACGCCACGAAGCTGGGGAATTCTGGCCCTTCGTTCGTTGTGCGCGCGTCGGCCGCGGCGCGGTTCAAGGCTTCATTGTGATTCATCGTCGTGTCTCCGCACCGTGATCGCCGCGCTGGAAGCCGCTCACCCATGAGGATCGGTCGCGCCGGCAGTGCGTTGCAGTATCGGCGCGTGCGGTAGCACTGGTGATCTCAATGCATGATGTCTTTCAGGATTCGCACGCTCTTCTGCGCTCCCAGAGCGCCCACGGATAACGCCGCTCGAAAGAGCCCGCACGCATCGCCGTGCGATTTCGAAATCGCCGGCCGCGCGCCGCAAGCCGCGTCGGCGCGAACGCGTCACCCTTTGCACACGTGGCGTCCTCCCTCGCCGCGAAGGAATCGACATGGCAAGCGACAAGAAAACAATCCGCATCTATAAGGAACCGGCGGGTGGCTGGGGCGCGCTGCGCGCCACGGGCGAAGCGCTCGCACTGCAGGGTGTGGCGGTTTCCGGCGCGCGCACGTTGCTGCGCATGAACCAGCCCGAAGGCTTCGACTGCCCCGGCTGCGCGTGGCCGGATCCGAAGCACACTTCCTCGTTCGAGTTCTGCGAGAACGGCGCGAAGGCCGTGGCCTGGGAGGCCACGGACAAGCGCTGCACGCCGGAATTTCTCGCCGCGCATACCGTGAGCGAACTCGCCGCATGGGACGACTACGACCTCGAAATGGTCGGCCGCCTCACCCGCCCCATGCGCTACGACGCCGCCACCGACCGTTACGCGCCGATCGGCTGGGACGAGGCGTTCGCGTTGATCGGCTCGCATCTGAACGCGCTCGAAAGCCCGAACGAAGCGGACTTCTACACATCGGGGCGCGCCTCGAACGAGGCCGCGTTTCTCTACCAGTTGTTCGTGCGCGAGTTCGGCACCAACAACTTCCCCGACTGCTCCAACATGTGCCACGAAGCGACCAGCGTGGGCCTGCCGCAGTCGATCGGCGTCGGCAAAGGAACGGTGCTGCTGGAGGACTTCGAGCACGCGGACGCCATCTTCATCTTCGGACAGAACCCCGGCACCAACAGCCCACGCATGATGAGCGACCTGCACGCCGCCTCCCGCCGTGGCGCGAGCATCGTCTCGTTCAATCCGTTTCGCGAGCGCGCGCTCGAGCGCTTCGCAGCGCCGCAGAACCCGATCGAAATGGCCACCTTCAGCTCGACGCCCATCAGCACCTGTCTCTATCAGGTGAAGGTCGGTGGCGACGCGGCCGTGCTCAAAGGCATGATGAAGGCGCTGCTCGAAATGGACGACGCCGCTGTGGCCCACGACCGCCCACGCATTCTCGACACCGAATTCATCGCGGGCCATACCTTGGGCTTCGAGGCGCTCGAAGCGGACTTGCGCGCGACATCATGGGAATCGATCGCGGCCCATAGTGGCCTCGCGCAGGCCGACATCGAATCGGCCGCGAGCCTGTACGCGGCGGCGAAGAACGCGATCCTCGTCTACGGCATGGGCGTCACCCAGCATCACTGCGGGACCGCCAACGTGCAGCAGATCGCGAACCTCGCGCTCATGCGCGGCAATGTGGGACGTCCGGGCGCAGGCGTGTGCCCGGTGCGCGGCCATTCGAACGTGCAAGGCAATCGCACGGTCGGCATCACGGAAAAGCCGAATGCGGCGCTCATCGACGGCATCGAGCGCGCCTTCGGCTTTCGGCCGAACGCCGAGCATGGCCGCGATGTCGTCGCGACCATCGAGGCCATGCTCACGAGCGAGTCGAAGGTGTTCATCGGGCTCGGCGGCAACTTCGCGGCGGCGGTGCCCGACTGGCCGCGCGTCCAGGCGGCCATGCGCGGCCTCGCGCTTACGGTGCACATCGCGACCAAGCTCAATCGCAGCCATCTCGTGCATGGCAAGGACGCATTGATCCTCCCCTGTCTCGGCCGCACCGAAATTGACGTGCAGGCGAACGGCCCGCAGTCGATCACCGTGGAGGATTCGATGTCGATGGTGCACGCTTCGGCGGGCCGCAACCCGCCGGCCTCGGCGGACCTGCGTAGCGAACCGGCCATCGTCGCGGGCATCGCGCGCGCCACGCTCGGCGCGCGCTCGCGCGTGGCATGGGAGCACCTGGTGGCCGACTACGACCGCATTCGCGAGGCCATTGAAATCGTGTTTCCCGCATTCCAAGCATACAACGCGCGCATTCGTGTGCCGGGCGGTTTCCATCTGGGCTCGACCGCACGCGATCGCATCTGGGCCACGGCCACGGGCAAGGCCAATTTTCTCGTGTTTCAGGGGCTCGACGAAGACCCCGTGCACGGCGACCCCGACGCGCTCTGGCTCACCACCATGCGCAGCCACGACCAGTACAACACCACGCTCTATTCGCATTCGGACCGCTATCGCGGCGTCTTCGGCCAGCGCGACGTGGTATTCGTGAACGCCGGGGAACTGCGACGCCGCGAGATGCACGCGGGCGAGCGCGTGGATCTCGTCGCCCTGTCGCGCGACGGCATTGAGCGCGTCGTCCGCGGCCTGATGCTCGTGGAATATGCGTTGCCCGACGGCTGCTGTGGTGCTTACTACCCCGAGGCGAATCCGCTCGTGCCGCTCTATGCCTACGACCCGCAAAGCCGCACGCCTTCCTATAAGGGCGTGCCCGTGAAGATCCGGCGCGCCGGCGCTGCCGCGCAACAGGGAAACATCCATGGAACTCTTTGACACGCTCGCCCTCTCGCGCCTGCAATTCGCGCTCACGGCCATCTTCCACATTCTCTGGCCGATCCTCACGATCAGTCTCGCGGCCTTCGTGCTGCTCGTCGAGGCGCTGTGGCTGCGCACGAACAACCTCGTGTATTACCGGCACGCGCGCTTCTGGTCGAAGCTGCTGATCCTGAACTTCGCCGTGGGCGTGGTGAGCGGAATTCCCATGGAGTTCCAGTTCGGCACCAACTGGGCGGGCTTCGCGCAGTACAGCGGGCCGTTCATCGGCAACATTCTCGGCTTTGAAGGCGCGATGGCCTTCATGCTCGAAGCGGGTTTCATCGGCGTGATGCTGCTCGGCTGGGACCGCGTGCCGCGCGGCGTGCATCTGTTCGCGACGGCGATGGTCGCGCTCGGCTCCAGTCTCTCCGCGCTCTGGATCATGGTCGCGAACTCGTGGATGCAGACGCCGGCGGGCATCGAGGTCGTCGACGGCAAGATCGTCGTCAGCAACTATCTGCACGCGATCTTCAACCCCGATGTCGCGTGGGGCGTCGGCCATATGTGGGTGGCCGCGATCGAAACCGGCATGTTCGTGGTCGCGGGCATTTCAGCCTGGCAAATGCTGCGCGGGCGTCATGCCGAATTCTTCGCGCACTCATTCAAGCTCGCGCTCGCGGTGCTGCTGGTCGCCGCGCCGTTGCAGGTGTGGCTCGGCGATTCGAGCGGCGTGAGCGTATTCGCCACGCAGCCCGCCAAGGGCGCGGCGATTGAAGGCCACTGGCACACCAATGCGGCGGGCACGGGTGCGTCCTGGTCGCTGCTCGCGTGGCCCGATCAGGCAGCGCAGCGCAACGACTGGTCGATCGAGGTGCCGGGCATGTTGAGCGTTCTGGGCACCCATACGCTGCACGGCACCGTGAGGGGGCTCGCCGACTTCGCGCGCGAGGACCAGCCGCCCATGCTGCCGCTGCTCTACTACGCGTTTCGCGTGATGGCGGGCATCGGCTTTCTGTTCGTGGCCCTCGCGCTGTGGACCGCCTGGTGCCTGCGGCGCTTTCGCGGCAGGGTCGATGCGCTGCTTCAGCGCCGCTGGCTGCTGCGCGCGTGGGTGGCGGCGATCCCGCTGCCGTATATCGCCGTCGAGGCGGGCTGGATCGTGCGCGAGGTTGGCCGCCAGCCGTGGGTCGTCTACGGCCTCCTGCGAACGCGTGATGCCGTGTCGGCCGTGCCGCCCGGCCAGGTCGCCGCCAGTACCGTCATGTTCCTCTCGTTCTACCTCGTGCTGATCGTCACGTTCTTCCTCCTCGCGCGACGCTGGCTGCGCACGGGACCGGACCTGCTCATCGCCCCGGCGCGCGCCGCATCGCAAGCCGCCGATTCATACACCACGGTGGGCTGAAGCCGCCGCCCCCCGTTGAAGGATGAAGGAACCCTCATGGAAACCTCCACGCATGTCATGCTGGCTTATACCTGGTTTTGCCTCATCGGTCTCATGCTCGCGTTCTACGTCGTCACGGATGGCTTCGATCTCGGCGTCGGCATCCTCACGCTCATGCGCCGCGAGCGCACCGATCACGACGTGATGGTCGCCTCGATCGGCCACGTGTGGGACGCCAACGAGACCTGGCTTGTCGTGGTGGGCGGCGCGCTCTTCGGCGCCTTTCCGCTCGCCTACGCCCTCCTTATGCAAGCGCTCTACGTGCCCATCATGGTCTTGATTGCGGGCCTCATCATGCGGGGCGCCGCCATCGAATTCCGACACAGCGCGACGCGCGGCGCCCTCTGGGATCGCGTATTCGGCTTCGGCAGCTTCGTGGCGGCCGCCGCGCAGGGCGTCATCCTCGGCAAGGTCATCACCGCGCTCGAACCGGGGTCCGTGAGCGCGCTCTTCGTCGCCTGCGCGGCGGTGGGCGTGGTCGCGGGCTATTGTCTGCTCGGCGCAACATGGCTCGTCCAGAAGACCCAAGGCCCGCTCGAGCAGTGGGCGCGCAGCGCGGCAACCGTGTACGCCAAGGTGTGCGTGGCGACGGCGTTGGCGCTTAGCGCCGCGACCTGGCTCTACAGCAGCGTGGGGCACGACCGCTGGTCGCAAGCGCCGGTCGTGCACGTCCTTGGCGCGCTCGGCCTGCTAGCGGCGCTGGCCTTCGTCGCGATCCTGGTCGGCTTGCGGCACGCGACATCGGGCGTTCCGTTTCGCGCGACCCTCGCGATGTTCCTGATTTCGTTTCTCGGCCTCGCCATCAGCCTCTTTCCCGACTTCGTCCCGGGCAAGCTGCGCATTCTCGATGCCGCGTCCGATAGTGCGACGCTCACCTTCATGCTGATCGGCATCGGTTTCGTGTTTCCCGTCATGATCGGCTACAACCTCTACCAGTACTACATCTTCCGCGGCAAGGTCGGCCGGCCCGAGCACGCAGAGGAAAGCGCTTGAGACGAGGCGCCTTCGCGCCAAACGTCCAATGAAAGAGGGGCGCTCCAGCGGAGCGCCCCTCTTTCACATTCGCGATCTTCATCGTTTGCTGCTTCGACGCCCATGCCAGCCTGTCGCGCCAATCGCTGCTTCACTCACACGCGTGCCGCTTCGTCGAGAACGATGCTGTGGATCATCGCGTCAGCGTTGAGGGCCTGCGGACGCATCGGGCGCGGGCGATAGACGTCCTCGCCGCGCCTGATCTCGCGCCCGCTCACCGCGCACACGCCCGAGCGGCGCGCGCGGGTGCGATACCACTCCTGATCGCAATACGCGCAACGCGACGGATCGCGCCAGGCGAGCGTCACACGCGTAGCGGTAGCGCGCTCCAGCACGCGGATCGTGAGGCTAGGTACGGGCTTGTCGGCGCAGCGGCGCAAAGCAGGCTTGCGCGCTGTCGGTACCGGGTTGCCCGGGCACTTCTCCCCGGATAACAGCCCGAGCATGCCAATCGTCATTTGCCACGGGTCGACAACTTGCGTTTGCGCTTCCATAGTGCGGACTCCTGTCATAAATGTGTTCGACTCTGCTGTGGATTTTCGGATTTCGCCGCATCGACGCTTCATTCGCGTCGGCGGCGTCCATGGTCAAGCATCAGGCCTGCAGCGGTTCCGCTGCGACGCCGGCAAACCCATGCTGCGGTTCGCCTGCCGCCGAGCATCCTCGGGCAAAGGCTGGAGCGCCGTTAGCACTTCCGGCTCGTGCGCCGTATCCGCCGAAAGATGACCGAGCAGATACTGCGTGCTGTGCGCCATGAAGCGCACGAGGTCGCTATCGAAGCCCATCGTTGCTTTTCCTCCAGGCACAAGGCGTCTCGCCCACGAAACGCTTGAAGACGGTGGTGAAGTGCGCCTGCGAGCGAAAGCCGCAGGCGAGCGCGACGTCGAGCACGGTGTGCTGCGAGCCGAGCAACAGCGACTGCGCGTGGTCGACGCGTCGACGTAGCAGGTATTCATGTGGGCGCAGGCCGCTTGCCCGTCGAAACTGCGCCGCGAAGTGCATGCGCGTCAGACCCGCGCTCTGCGCCATTTCCGCGAGCCCGATAGGGTCGCCGAGATGGGCGTCGACGTATTCCATCACGCGCGTCATGCGCCATTTCGGCAGTTCGGCCGCGGCGCCCGTGTTGCGCGAGGTGCCCGCGTACTGGCGGCTCACAAGGCGCGAAACGATGGCGAGGCTCACACTGTCCGTAAAGATCTTGCCAAGCGCGGCGTCGCTGGTCGGCGAAACGGCCAGCGCCTGGCTCAGGCGCTCGATCGCGGGGTCGCGCAGCAAGCGGCCGTCGCCGAGCACGATGTCGCCGTTGTGTGCATGCTCGAACAGGTCCGCATAGCATTCGTCGAGCACCTGTTGCGTCACGTACAGATGCAGCACGTCGCATGGCGAGGAAAAACGCGCCCGGGCGGCGACGCCGGGCGCGCCCACATGCGCGACGCCCGCCGACACGCGCCCACGAATCAGCGGACGCGCGCCGTAGTCGAAATCGACCACGGTGCACTTGAGATTGAGCGCCACGCAATGCATCGACGCATGGCCATCGCTCACGACATCGAGCGGCCCGCTCGGCTTGCGCGACCAGCGCAGGACCCGCATCCCGGACGCGGGTTGCAGCTTGTCGCCCGGCACGCGCCATTCGGTTTCGGCGTCGATCGGCTGACGCGCCGCACGCGTCGGCACAAGACAGTCGGACAGATTGCCCATGAGATTCGCTCCTTTCCCGCCGCCGTCGTGTCGAAGTTCCGACCTGAAGCGCCGCGAAGATGAGTAAGTGATGAGGCTCCACGTTACCCGACGAATATCGCGCCCACTAGTCGTACAATGGATTGCGCCTTTGGTGTGAATGTTTGAGGCACTCATACCGAGGTTTAACCGGTTGGCCGCCGGAATATCCTGCAGTACGAAGCGAATACCGAAGCGCCAGGCGCGCTCCACATTTCAGGCGGCCGTTGATTGGCAGCACACCGTTTCACTCAAACCTTGGTATGAGCCGCAGATAAGAAAGTGGGGGGAATGCGTGAACGGCGGCGCGCCCGGTCATTCGCGCATTGGCGGAAATCGGCGGGCGTGCGAGCGTGGAAAAACGGGGAATGTTACGGGCGTTGCGATTCAGGATTCGTCGGCGGACGCGCTAATGCCAAGCGTTTTCGCTTTGAGCACGAAATCGGCGAATGAATTCGATTCCATCTTTCGCATGGCCTGACCGCGATGAATCTTCACGGTGATTTCGCTCAGGTTCATTTCGGCGGCGATCTGTTTATTGCGCAGCCCCGAGGCCACCAGCGCCATCACTTCGCGCTCGCGCTGCGTAAGCAATCCATAGCATTTTCGCAGGTCCGAAACGGAGCGATCGGCGCTGCGCCGCTTTTCGTCGGCCGCGAGCGCGTGGTCGACGGCGTCGAGCATGTCCTGATCGCGAAACGGCTTGGCGAGAAAGTCCGTGGCGCCCGCCTTCATGGCCTTCACCGTCATGGCAATATCGCCGTGTGCGGTCATGAAGATGATGGGAATGCGCAGATCGCTCTCGGCAATCTGCGCCTGCACCGCAAGGCCGCTCTGCCCTTTGAGGCGCACGTCGAGAATCAGGCAGCTCGGCACGTCGGGCCGCTCGAAGGCGAGAAAATCGCGCGCCGAGGCGAACAGCTGCACCGGCAGATCGACCGAGCGCAACAAGGTGCCTAAGGCCTCACGCATCGACTCGTCGTCGTCGACCACGTAGACGAGCCTGCCCGGCGCCACGCCCCCAGTATTGCGCTGCACGTTCATGTAACGACCTCCTCTTGTGCGGATTCCAGCGGCAGTGTAATCAAAAAGCGTGCACGGGGAGCCGCCGCGGCGTCAAGGTCAATGCTGCCGCCATGCGCTTCGACGATCGAGCGGCAGATCGACAGTCCCATGCCCATGCCGGTGGGTTTTGTTGTAAAGAACGGGTTGAACAGGCGCTCGCGATCTTGCTCCCGGATACCGGGGCCGGAATCCTCGATACTCAGTTGCACCTCCTGTTCGTTCAGCCTGGATGTCGCGACGGCAACGCGGCGCGGCGCACGCTCGCGTTCGTCCATCGCCTGCACCGCATTCATCAGCAAATTGATGATGACCTGCTGCAACTGGATATTATCCGCATGAACGAGCGATTTTTCACGCGAGCGTTGCACTTCGCAGCCCACGCCGTTGCGCCGGAATTCGCCCGCCATCAGTTGCACGGCTTCATCCACGACGTCGTCCAGCGCGACGCGGGTGAATGCCGCAGGACGCTTTTGCGCCATGGCGCGTATCTGGCGCACGATCTCGCTGGCGCGCCGCGCCGCTTTGATCATCTGCCCGATTGAGCGCGCCGCCTCCTCGACATCCGGCTCGGCGCGGTTGAGCCAGCGCAGCGCGGCGTCGCCCGACGTGACAACGGCGGCCATGGGCTGCGTGACTTCGTGCGCCATCGAGGCCGCCATTTCACCGAGCGTGGTCATGCGCGTCACGTGCGCGAGTTCCGCCATCGAGCGCGCAAGCGCCTCCTGAGTCTGGCGCCAGTCGGTGATGTCCATGAGCGCACCCACATAGGCGAGATCGGTCGATGCGGGCGGCCCGAGATGCGCCACATAGTGCACGTATTTGAGCGCGCCGTCCGGCATCACCAACCGGTACTCTATGTCGATCAGCGGCGCGGGCGTGCCGCCGCTGCGGTGCGCGGCTTCGACATGAGCGCGGTCGTCGGGATGCGTGCGCGCGAGAATGAGCGCGATGCTGGGCGTCACCTCTGAAGCGGGGTCATAGCCGAAGATGCGCCAGGCCTCGTTCGACCAGATCATCTCGCCATTTGCGGGCGCGACGCCAATGCTGCCGGTCTTGCTGAGCCGCTGGGCGTCGACGAGGAAGGCCTCGCTGCGCGTGAGCGCGTCTTCGGCGCGCTTGCGCGCCTCGATATCGGTGTTCACGCCATACCAGCGGCGCACCGCGCCGCTCGCGTCGCGCTGCGGCTCGGCGGCGATATGCATCCAGCGGTAGCCCCCGTCGCGCTGGCGCACGCGCGAGAGATTGTCGAGCGGCCGGCCGGTGGCGACGGAGGCCAGCCAGTCGCTGCGCATACGGCTCAAGTCGTCGCGGTGCACGAGTCCCGCCCACAGGTCCGCGCCCCTGTCCTTCGTGTCGATGCCGGACTCCTGCCAGCGACGGTTCACGAACATCACCTCGCCTTCGTTCGACGCGCTCCAGACCATGCCCGGAATCGCGTCGATCGCCGCGCGCAACTCTTCCTGCTGCGCCGCGAGCTCCTCGGCCATCTGTTTTTGCAGCGTGATGTCGTTGTTCGTCGCGAGTATCGCGCGCGGTTCGCCTTTGGCGTCGCGCCACACGGCAAGCCGGCTCATGACGCTCACGGCGCGTCCGTTGCGGCGCACGCGTTGCAGTTCGCCCGACCAGTGGCCGGTGCTCAGCAGCGTGGCGTAAATCTCGTCGAGGGGTGCGTCGGCATGCGTTTGCGTGAGATCGTGGATGCGCTGGCCCACGGCCTGCTCCGCGCTCCAGCCATATAGTGTTTGCGCGCCGTGATTCCAGAACGTGATCTTGCCGCCGAGGTCGTAGACGAGGATCGCGTCCTGGGTGAGGTTGAGCATGTCGATCTGCTCGTGCAATTGCGCGGTTTTTGCGAGATTGCGCAGCGAGAGGATCGAGGTCGAGCCGATCGCGAGCAGGCTCACCACGCAACGCGCGATCGAGCCGCCCGTATAGTGGCTGCCGTGCGAGAACAGGAAGCCCGCGAGCGTGAGCGCGCCGACGGCGACCGTGGCGCCCATCACGGCCATGTTCGATCCGCTCGATGCGACGAGCAGCACGACCACGACGTAGAAAACGGCAACGGCGATATCGAGCGGCGTAAACGCGTCGACGCAGAATACGCCGAGCGCGACGAGCACGGCGAGCCAAAAGACCAGGCCCCCTTCATGCCGATATCGGATGGCGTCGGATCGGACGAGGGTGGCGTTCAAGTGGTACGACCGAGTTTTTCCAGGCATGCGAGGATCGCCTCCCCGTTGACCGGTTTGTCGAGAAAACACAGCGCGCCATTGGCGAGCGCTTCTTTGCGCCGCGCCTCGGAACCGAATGCACTGATAAAGATAATGGGCGGGGCCGAATTCAGTTCCTTGAGCTTGCGCTGCATTTCGATGCCGCCCATGCCGGGCATCTGCACGTCGGAAATCACGCAGTTGACGTCGCCAAGGCGGCCGGAATCCAGGAACGCCTCAGCCGATGCATACACCCGCACATCGCAGCCCAGCGACCTCAGCAGGCTGCAGGTCGCGAAACGCACGTTTTCGTCATCGTCGACGATGGAAACTATCATGGGGGTTTGCAAGCGTGTGATCCTCGTCCAGTACAGCGTTTCGGGCGGGGCTCGAGAAGTGCTGACCGCTCATGTCGTTATCTTAGATAGGAGCGTTGTCGATTAACACTATATCTCGATGTGTGACAACTATATCTAAGTATGAGGCGGATAACGGTTCACACGTCGGGCCTCGAGCCATATGGCGCTCACGCAAGCGCCACGTCCTGCAGCGCGTGCTGCGCAAGCAGGGCGGGCCGTGGCGCGTCGTGCAGTTCATCGCTCAGGCGCGCGAAGGCGAAATCGATGAAGCTTCGCACCCGCATGGGCATGGGTGCGCGCCGGGGATAACAGAGCAGCACTTTGCGGCGCTCGCTCGCATAGTCGGGCAGCACGCTCACCAGACGCCCCGTTGCGAGATCACCGCGCACGAGATACTGAGGAAGCTGCGCAATGCCCACGCCCGCTCGCGCCGCATGCACGATGGCACTCACCTCGTTGAATGTCGCGACCGCCTGGACCGGGCAATTGAGCGGCACGCCGCCCGCGGCGAATTCCCAGGCCTGCGCACGTGAACCGCGCGAGCCCCTTAGCCCGATACATCGATGTCGCACCAGTTCATCAGGCGTGCCCGGCACGCCGCGCCGACGCAGATACGCGGGCGCCGCGCATTGCACGAACTTGAGCGTGCCGAGCGCGCGCACGATCCAGTTGCAGTCCGGATCCACGCCCACGCGCACGGCCACGTCGATCTGTTCGTCGAGCGTCTCGTTGTGGCGTTCGTCGATCGAAACATCGAATTCAATCTCGGGATGCAACTCGCTGAAGGCCGCGATGAGCGGCGAGAGCATGGTGCCCGCTATCATCGGCGGCGCGCCGATTCGAATCACGCCGCGCAGGTCCGCGTTCGAGCGGCACGCGTCGCTCATGCCGGTTTCGATCAATTGAATCCCTTCGAGCAGCGGCGCAAAAAAAAGCGCGCCCTCCTCCGTGAAACTCACCTTACGGGTGGACCGGTTCAATAGCCGTACCTTGAGCGCGCCTTCGAGGTCGGACACGGCGCGACTCACAGCAGGCGTGGACAAGCCCGACGCACGCGCGGCTTGCGTGAAGCTACCCAGTTGCCCGACAGCGATAAAAGCCTTAAGTGACTTGAACATGTCCATAGCGAGACTCTCCACCTGTGAATGGCGCCGCAGCGCATGCCGGGACTCGTAACCTGGCGACGAGGTGGATGATGGCGAGCCGGGCGGCCCGAAGTGTGTGACTTTTGCCTGCGTTTTCAGCTTCGAACGATGTCGTGCCCCCAAACTAAACCAAGGTATGGAACGTCAATCGATAGTCTGAAATGAACATATCACGGGCTGATGGTGCGGGCGCAACCGCGTTGCTATCGTTGGCAGGCAGGAACCCGACGAGAGAGACACGACCATGCAGACCCTTTCCGAAGCATTGACGACACGCGACGCGAGCGCGCCGCGGCCCATGAGCGGTGAAGCGCGCGAGCGCCTCATCGTCTGGATGCGCCTGAGGATGGCGCGCGCGGGCATCACGCCGGAGGCGCTGGAGCGCGCGCTCATCGCGGACACGCGCGCCGCGCTGGCCGTGCAGTATCGCGACGCCGAAGGCAACACGTGGGACGGTGCGGGCGCGATGCCGCCGTGGCTCAGTCGAGCAGTGGCGTCGGGCCAGTCGATCGAACATTTTCGCTGCACAGCCCAAGCGTATTGAAACGGCCGCAGGAATGGCTACCAAATTCGCGCCCGGCGCTTAAGCACAAACATTTTTGCCCTATGCAATGCTTCCTCATGTGCATCAACTGGTTCACAGGACAGGATGGAATTGCCTGGACCGCGCCGGCCTGACACACGTGCAACCGACACCGAAAAGGACACTCATGAACGTGACGCCCGCCGGCGCCACACCACCGCGCCTGCGCGACGAATGGATCGCGTACTGGAAAGACGACGCGCCGCGCCTTCTGCACATAGTCAAGGTGGGCCTCGCGGTCGTGCTTGCGATGGGCCTGTCCATGCGCCTGCAATTGCGCTCGCCTGCCACGGCCATGCTTTCCTGTGTGATCGTGATGATGCACCAGCAAAGCGGCATCGTGATCGCGCGCGGCTTCTATCGCGGGCTCGGCATGGTGGGCGGCAGCCTCGCGGGCCTCGTGCTGATCGCGTTGTGCGCCCAGCAGTCGTTGCCCTTCTTTCTCGCGCTCGCGGCGTGGATCGGATTGTGCGCGTTCGGCTCGGCGTACTTTCACAATTTCCAGTCTTACGGCCTCGTGCTCACCGGCTTCGCCACGGCGATCACGGCAATGCCCGCGATATCGAATCCGTACGGCGTATTCGACAACGTGGTCTATACGATCAGCGAGGTCGTGATCGGCGTGGTGTGCGCGAGCGTGGTGAGTTCGATCGTGCTGCCGCGTCACGTCGCGCCTGCGCTCGCTGCCGCAAGCCGCGTGAGCTTCACGCATCTTCTGGGCGCCCTGCGCACGACGCTCGAACGCGCGACGGCGATGCCGCAAGCGGACTCGCTGCTGCGCCTCATCAGCGAACGTGCAAACGTCGAACTGCTGCGCACAGGCGCGCTCTTCGAAGACCCGTCGATGCGGTTCCTGCAGGCCGTTTTTCTCGATCTCGACCGCAGCTTTCTCGACACCGTCACGTGGCTCTACGCGCTGCAACGCCTGAAGGCGCACGCGATTATCAACGCGCATCCCCGCTCGCAGGCCGCCATCACGGCGCTAACCGATGCGACGCTCGCGCTCATGCCCGCGCTGGCGGGCGCGCCATGCATCACGGACGATGCCGTGGCCGCGTTGCTCCCCCAACTCGACGCGTTCGAAGCGGCGCTGCCCGCGCGGCTCGCCGCGCAACTGCAGGCGCTCGCCGATCTGCCGCCGGCACAACGCCGGGTGGTGGAGAGCACTGGCGCGGCGCTCCTTTTCATGACGGCGGATCTGCGCCTGCTCTGCCGCCGCTATCTCGAAGCGCGCAACGCCGACCGCCTTCCGTGGACCGTCTCCGTGCTTCAGGCGATTGGCCGTATCGCACGTCAGCACGCGGTGGCGAACCGCACGGCCGCGCTGGTCGCGGGCGCTCGCGCGGCGCTTGCGGTCCTGCTGGTCGGCGCGGTATGGGTTGCGTCGGGCTGGGTGGGCGGCGCAACCGCGATCGTCGCGGTGGCCATCACGAGCACGCTGTTTGCGCTCGTGCCCGACCCGCCCACGGCCGCGTGGCAAATCTTCATGGGTTGTCTTTCGGGCTGGCTCACCGGCTTCGGCTTCAGCTTTTTCGCGCTGCCCCATCTCGGCACCTTCACGCTGCTCGCGGCGGCAACCGCCATCGTCGTGATGGTCGGCGGCTACCTCAACACGTTCCCGAAGACGGCCGTGCTCGGGCTCGGCTTCAACATCTATTTCTGCTTCATCGTCGGCATTTCGAATCCGGCCGTCTATAACCCGAGCGCGTATCTCGACACGGGCTTTGCGCTGCTTTGCGGGATCGCCACCGCCGCAGTGGCGTTTTCCGTGCTCGCGCCGCGTGCAGGCGAATGGATTGCCCGCCGCTACCTCGCGGACGTGCGCGCCCTCATTGCCAGCGACGCGCGCGACGGCGAACTGGACGAGGATCTGCTCTACGCGTTCGAACAGAAAGTGCGCGACTGCATCATGCAGATCGCTTCCGCGCCCGCCGACGCGCGCTTCGATCGCGAGCGCATGATCGCGTGGGCATTCGCCGTGCTTGAAGCGGGGCGCGCGATGATCCTAATGCGCCTCGACACGCAGCAGCTTGGCGACGCGCTGCCCGCGCGATGGGCCGATCGTCTGCAAGCGTGGCTCCAGGCGCTGGCCGAATTGTTCGAAGCACCCGCGCCCGAGCGCACCGCACGTGCGCTCGCCGCCACGGACGAAGCGCTCGCGGCGCTGCCGCCGGGCGTCGACCCGGGCGCGAACGCGCAGGACGCCGCCCCGGCCGATCACGAAGCGCTCATCCGTTGCCGCATGCAGGCGTTGCTGCACTTCACGGAACTGGCGCTGCGCGACGATGCGCTCGCGCTCTGGGCGCACACGGAGCGTGCCGCATGAAAGCGCATTTCGGGTTCTCCCTTGTCCGTCGTCGCACGATCCCGGCGGCGTGGTCGGCGGCGCTCCTGCTCGGCGGCTGCATCAACAGCGGCGGCATCCACACGCACGCGACGATGGTCGATGCCAGCACGCTCGACCCAGGCGCCGCGTTGCGCGAGACGCAAGCCGAAGCGCAATGGCCGCAAGACGACTGGTGGCTGCGCTGGGGCGACGCGCAACTCGATCGCGTGGTGGTCGACGCCACGGCGGGCAACCCCGACCTGCAAGCGCTCGCGGCGCGAGTGGAGGCCGCGCGCTTCCAGACGGAAATCGCCGGCGCGAGCGCATTGCCGCAGGCGAACATGGATGGCGCGTTCGAGCGCCGCCGCTACGCGCGCTACACCACGCCCGCGCCGCCGGGCGGCACGACAGTGTGGAGCAACGACATCGGCGCGACGCTGTCTTACGACCTCGATCTCTGGGGCAAGCAGCGCGCGATCCGCGCAGGCGCGCTCGACAATCTGCACGCCACGGCCGCCGACGCGCGATTTGCGGAGGTCGAATTGCAAACCAGCGTCGTACGCGCCTATGTGCAGCTTTCGCTCGACTACGCGCTCGCCGACGTGTATCGCGCCGTTCAGGACGAGGAGCGGCGCACCTTCGAGATCGCGACGCAGCGCTGGCGCGCGGGCATCGGCAGCCGCCTCGAAGCGACCCAAGCGCAAACGCAGCTCTCCATGAGCGCGACGCGCCTGCAACGCGCTCAGCAGCAGATTGCCCTGGATCGGCTCGCGATTGCGGCGCTGTGCGGCAAAGGCCCCGGTTACGGCGACGCGCTGGCGCGGCCGAAGCTCGCCCTGAGCGTGCCGCTCACGCTGCCGGCCGCCTTGCCGGCGGAGCTGGTCGGTCATCGCGCGGACGTCGTGGCGGCGCGCTGGCGCGTGCTCAAAGCGGACAAGGGCATCGACGCCGCGCACGCCGACTTCTATCCCGACATCAATCTGCTTGCTACGGCTTCGCTCGGTTCGGCGGCGACCTTCGGCGGCTTCTTCAACTTCCTCAATAGCGATGGCATCGGCCATGGCTTCGGCGCGGCGATTTCCCTGCCGATCTTCGACGGCGGGCGCCGGCGCGGCCAGTACGGCGTGGCGGTCTCGTCGCGCGACGCCGCCGTGGACGTCTATAACCGCACGGTCGTGAACGCTATGCGCGACGTGGCCACGCAGGCGGTGTCGCTGCGCGCGCTGCAGGATCAGCAGGCCTCGACCCAGTCGACGCTCGACGCCGCGCGCACGGCATACCGCCTGGCCGACGCGGGCTACCGCAGCGGCATCAGCGAGTTTCTCAACGTGCTGGCCGCGCAGAACACGCAGTTGCAGCAGGAGCAGAGCCTCGCGCAAGTGCAGGCGCAACGGCTCGACGCGTGGGCGTTGCTGATGAGCGCGCTGGGCGGCTATGACGTTGCGCGCCCCGCGAATTCAGCGCCCCCCAATCAAGGAGCGAGCGATGCCGCGCGAGATTGAGTTCTTTTCGCTGCTCGTGCCGGGCTTGCTGCCCATTCTCGCGGCCTGCGCGCTGTTGTTCGTCGCGCTCGATCTCGTGCTCGCGCGGGTCGGCTTGTATCGCTTCGTTTGGCATCCTGACCTCTTTCGCGTCGCGCTGTTCGCGGCGCTGTTCAGCGGCGCGTCACTGCTGTTGCGTCAGTAACCGCGCCCACCTTGTGTAATCGACGATGAATACCCGAACCCTCCTGCGCGCCGCCACCACACTCGTGCTGCTCGCCGTGTCCATCGCGCTCGTACGGGCGCTCTGGCTCGACTACATGTTCTCGCCCTGGACGCGCGACGGGCGTGTGCGCGCCAAGGTCGTGCAAATCGCGACCGACGTGTCCGGTCTCGTGAGCGAGGTGCGCGTGCACGACAACCAGTACGTGCACAAGGGCGACGTACTGTTCGTGCTCGATCCGGCGCGCTTCCAGTACGCCATCGATCAGGCCGATGCCGACCTCCAGCGCGCCCAGGCGCAACTCGCGGAAACGAAGGCGCGCATGGCGGCGGCTCAGACCGAGTACGGGATGAAGCGCGCCCAGGCCGCGCGCCGCGCGAGTCTCGCGGGCGACGCGATTTCCGAGGAAAACCGCGCCGACGCCGATTCGCTCGCCCGGCAATCCCAGGCGTCCTATGAGGGCGCGGCGGCGGCGTACGCGTCGGCGCAGGCGCAGGTGAAGGCGGCCCAAGTCGCGCAGCGCACGGCCGTACTCAATCTCGCACGCAGCGAGGCGCACGCGCCTGCCGACGGCTATATCACCAACCTCGACCTGTACCCCGGCGACTTCGCGAGCGCTGGCGTCGCGCGCATGGCGCTGATCGACGTGCATTCCTTCTGGGTGTACGGCTACTTCGAGGAAACGAAGCTGCCCGCCGTGCGTGTGGGTGACCCCGCGCAGGTGCGCCTGCTCTCGGGCGGCAAGCCGATCGAAGGGCACGTGGAGAGTCTCGCGAGCGGCATTGCCGATCGCGACAACCCCACGAGCCGCGGCGACCTGCTCGCCGACGTCAATCCGATCTTTACGTGGGTGCGCCTCGCGCAGCGCGTGCCCGTGCGGATTCACCTCGACCGTGTACCCGAGGGCGTCAAGCTCGCTATGGGCATGACCTGCACGGTGACGCTCACCCCGTCGGCGCGGCGCTAAGGGCTCACGGAGCGCTTGCCGAACCGGCATCGTGCGGATTCGAAAAGCGGGCCGCAGCGCGCAAACACAAGCTTTCCGGCGTGCGCACACTGCGCCTGAAACCGCGTTTTCATTGCGATTTTTGCAACGTGGGGTTGCGTGGGGTCCGGCTTCCGCAGGGCTGGCGCCTCTTCTAACCTTTCGATCTGACAAATGTTGCCCTTTATCCCCGCCAGAGGTCGGCGGCGGCGAATACGGGGTCCCGCCTCGCAAGACCCGGAGGCCATCGTTCAAGGAGTTAGCATGTCCACGCCCTCACGGACCCTCGGCGGCAAAAGCGGACCGGTCCGGCTCACGTCGGGACTCGTGGCGCTGTTCGCCTTCGCCTGCGGCGCCATCGTCGCGAACCTGTACTACGCGCAACCGATCACGCTCTTGATCGGCGCCTCGCTCCACATGTCGGGCGACACGGCGAGCCTCGTCGTCTCACTCACGCAGATCGGCTATGCGCTCGGGCTGTTCTTCATCGTTCCGCTCGGCGACCTGCTGGAAAACCGCAAGCTCATGATTACGACCGCAGTGGTCTCGATCGCGAGCCTCGCGGCGGCTTCGCTCGTGCATTCTGCGAGCTGGTTTCTCGTGCTCTCGTTCCTGATCGGCTTCAGCTCCGTCGCCGTGCAGATCCTGATTCCGCTCGCGGCACACCTCGCGCCCGACCACTCGCGCGGACGCATCGTTGGCACCATCATGGGCGGCCTGCTGCTCGGCGTGCTGCTCTCGCGCCCGCTCGCGAGCGTGGTCGCCGACCACCTGGGCTGGCGCGTGGTGTTCGGCGGCGCGGCGGCGTTGATGGCGCTCGTCACGGCCGTGCTCGCGCTCACGATTCCGCAGCGCCGTCCCGAGCATCGCGCGACCTACCTGGAACTGCTCGGCTCGCTCGTCGAGCTCACGCGCAGCCTGCCCGTGCTGCGTCACCGCGCGCTCTACCAGGGCCTCATGTTCGCCACGTTCAGCCTCTTCTGGACGGCGGTGCCCATCGAATTGACGCGCCAGTACGGGCTCACGCAGTCGGAAATTGCCCTGTTCGCGCTCGTGGGTGCGATCGGCGCCACCTCCGCGCCCGTGGCGGGTCGACTTGCCGACGCCGGTCATTCCGTGCGCGCCACGCTCGTCGCCCTGAGCACGGCTGCGCTGTCCTTCCTGCCCGCGCTCGTGCATCCCGCATGGGGCGTGTTCGGCCTCGTCGTCACTGGCATCGCGCTCGACTTCGCCGTGCAGATGAACATGGTGCTCGGCCAGCGCGAGATCTATGCGCTGCATGCGTCGAGCCGCAACCGCCTCAACGCCCTTTACATGACGAGCATCTTCGTGGGCGGCGCGGTTGGGTCGGCGCTCGCCAGCACGCTGTTCGAGCGCGGCGGTTGGACGCTCGTTGCCGGCGTCGCCCTCGTTTTCCCGCTCGTCGCGTTCGTCCACTTTCTGTTTGTCGGACGCGCCCACGTGCGCACCGGCCGATAGAACCCGAAGCCCGTACCGCAGTTCACTTTCAAGAACGTGCCCCACAGGAAATCACCATGTCTTCCTTGCTTACTCCTTATGATCTGTCCAGCCTCCCGCTGCCCAACCGGATCGCGATGGCGCCCATGACGCGCGCCCGCGCGCCACATCGCGGCGAAGCCACCGCGCTGATGGCGCAGTATTACGCGCAGCGCGCGTCGGCGGGCCTCTTGATCAGCGAAGCGACGAACGTCAGCCCGCACTCCGCCGCATTCGAACTCGCTCCGGGACTCGTGACCGACAGACAGGTGCAGGCCTGGAGGCCCGTGACTGAAGCGGTGCACGCGAAGCACGGGCGCCTCTTCGCGCAACTCTGGCACAGCGGCCGGGTCAGTTCGATGGCGCTGCTCGGCGGCGATCAGCCGCTCTCGCCCTCGGGGCTCAACGACGACCTGGAGCAACTGCAGGTGTGGGGCCAGCTGCAAAACGGCTACTACACGAAGATTCACGCCACGCCGTCGCGCGCCATGACGACCGACGAAGTCACCCAGGCCATCGCCGAATACAAGCGCGCTGCCGTCAACGCGCTCGCCGCCGGTTTCGACGGCGTTGAAATTCACGGCGCCAACGGCTATCTGCTGCATCAGTTCCTCTCGTCGACAACGAATACGCGCGATGACCAGTTCGGCGGCTCGCTCGCCAACCGCGCCCGCTTTCTCGCCGAAGTCATCCAGGCCTTGGGCGAAGTCATGCCGCTCGCGAAAGTGGGCGTGCGCGTCTCGCCCTATGCCGGATACAACAACGTGCGCGACACGGACCCCGATGGCACTTACGCGTATGTCGCGCGCATGCTCGACGAAGCGGGCATCGCGTATCTGCACGCCGCCGACACGAACGGCTGGAGCGGCCAGCCCGATCTGCCCCGCATGATCGAAACCCTGCGCCCCGCGTTCAAGGGCACGCTGATGCTCAACGGCTCCATCACGCCTTCGGCGGCCGATCGCCTGATCGCCACGGGCGACGCCGATCTCGTCGCGTTCGGCCGTGCGTATATCGCGAACCCGGACCTCGTCGAGCGCATCGCGGCGAACGTCGAACTGGCCGCGCCGCGCCCGGTAGGCTGGTATGGCGGCGACAACGTCGGCTATGTCGATTACCCGCCGTATGGCGCCCCCACCGGCGAACCGGCTGCGGCCGAGGCGCTCTCCTCGTGACGCCTTCCCTCAATGCGCCCATGAACGAGGAGATAGCATGAATCGCAAACGCATTGCGCTTGTCGTTGGCGCGCTCGCGATCGTGGGGCTCACGATGGCGGGCGCCATCATGTACGAGCCAGCCATCGCGCCCATCACGCCCCCGGCGCCAGACAGCTTCGACGCCCACCTCAAGCTGGAAGGCGCGCGCGTGGTGGCCTTGGGAGACTGTGCGGTGTGCCACACGGCAAGAAACGGCAAGCCGTTCGCGGGCGGCCTGCCGCTCGCCACGCCGTTCGGCACGATCTACGCGACGAACATCACGCCGGACCCGCAAACGGGCATTGGCAACTGGTCGGAGGCGGCCTTCGCCCGCGCCTTGCGCCGCGGCATCGCGCGCGACGGCCATCAGCTTTATCCCGCCTTTCCGTACGTGCACTTCACGCACATGTCCAACCAGGATGTTTCCGCGGCCTACGCATATCTGATGAGCCGCGAGCCGGTACAGGCCGCCGCGCCCGCGAACGCACTCGTCTTTCCGCTGAACTTCCGCCCGCTCGTGGCTTTCTGGAACGTGCTGTTCCTGCGCCCCGGCCCGCTCCAACCGGCCCCGGCACAAGACGCGCAATGGAATCGCGGCAAGCTGCTGGCGGACGGACTCGGCCACTGCGCGTCGTGTCACTCGCCGCTCAATGCCATTGGCGGAGAGAAGTCGGGGCGGGCGTTCGACGGCGGCATCGTCGACGGCTGGGAAGCGCCTGCCCTCAACGCGCTCTACGGCGCATCGAGGCCGTGGACGCGCGAGCAACTCGTCGCGTACCTGCGCACCGGCCGTGCTTCCGGACATGGCGCGGCCGCGGGGCCGATGTTGCCCGTCACGCGCGACCTCGCAACCGTGCCACAGTCGGACGTCGAGGCGATTGCCACTTACATCCTGTCGCTGCAAAAGGGCGAGGCGCCGCATCCGTCGCCACCGGCCGCCAGGAGCGCGTTGGGTGCCTCGAATGAGGCCACACTGGCAGAGCAACGCGGCGCGGTGCTGTTTAACGCATCCTGCGCGCAGTGCCACGGAAACGGCTCGCCCATGCAGACGATCGGCGAACGCCCGACGCTCGCTTTCAGCACGGCCGTCAACGCCGATACGCCGCGCAACGCAATCCAGATGATCCTCAATGGCATCAACTGGCACCGCGAGGATGCGGTGAACTACATGCCCGCATTCAGCGGCGTTTATGACGACCGGCAAGTCGCCGATCTTCTCGCTTACGTGCGCGCGACGTGGTCCGCGAAACCCGCGTGGCCCGATGCCTCGCCGCTCGTCGCCACGCTCAGAAAGGAGGACAGTGCGCGATGATTACCCTGAATGTGAACGGCACCCCGCATACGCTCGATATCGATCCGTCCACGCCGCTGTTGTATGCACTACGAAACGATCTCAAGCTTCACGGCGCGAAGTTCGGATGCGGCCTTGGTCAATGTGGCGCGTGCACGGTGATCGTCGACGGCGAGGCCACGTTTTCCTGCCTCGTGCCGGTGAGCGCGATTGGCGCGCGCCCCGTACGCACACTCGAAGGACTGGGCAGCGCCGCGCATCCCGGCGCCTTGCAGAACGCCTTCATCAAGCACCAGGCCGCGCAATGCGGTTACTGCATCGCGGGCATGGTCATGCGCGCCCAGGCGCTGCTCGACAAGAATCCGCACCCGAGCGAGCAGGAACTCCGCGACCACATGGAGCCGAACCTCTGCCGCTGCGGCACGCATATGCGCATTCTCGCGGCCGTGCGCGACGTCGCGGGTATCGCTCAACCCCACATCGAAACGAAGGCGCAACGATGAGCCACCAGGACGATTTCGTCGACGAAGGCCGCCGGCACTTCATGATTTCGGGCGCGCTGTTCGTCGCTTTCAGCATGGCGCCAAACGCGAAGCTGTTCGCCCAGGAGGTAATCGCCGACGAAGGCGCGGCGGTCTATGTCTCGAAGGAGACCCAGGCGCTCGCGGGCAGCCTCAAGACCAATCCGATGCTAGACGCGTGGATCAAGATCACGCCCGAAGGCAAGGTTACCGTGTTCACGGGCAAGGTCGAACTCGGCACGGGCGTGCGCACAGCGCTGCTCCAGGTCGCGGCGGAAGAGCTGAACATGGCGCCCGGGCTCATCACCTTCCTGACCGCCGACACCGGCGCGTCCCCCGACGAAGGCCTGACGGCGGGCAGCCACACCATTGCCGACAGCGGTACGGCGCTGCTCAACGCGGCCGCTCAGGTGCGCGGCCTGCTTGTGGACGCCGCCGCGAAGCACTTCAAAGTGGACGGCGCGACGCTCGTCGCGAACAACGCCGTGATCCGCGCGCGCGACGGCCGCATGATGAGCTATGGCGAGGCCGTCGGGCTCGTCAATCTCCATCGCAGCGCCACGCCCACCTCGCCGCTCAAGGACCCGAAAACGTTCCGCGTGATCGGCACGTCGCTGCCGCGCGTCGATATCCCCTCGAAAGTCACCGGGGGCGTGAGCTACGTTCAAGACATGGTATTGCCGGGCATGCTGCACGCGCGCGTGGTGATGCCGCCGGTCTACGATGCACACCTCGCGGCGTATGACGAAGCCACGGTCATGAACATGCCCGGCGTGGTCAAGATCGTGCGCAACGGCAGCATGTTGGCCGTCGTGGCGAAAGGCGAATGGCAAGCAGTCAAGGCGCAACGCACGCTCTCAGCGGGCAGCACCTGGACGAATGGACGCGCGCTGCCCGATCCGCATACGGTGCATCGCGAGCTGAAAGTTATCGCGACGGAGCCCATCAAGATCGCGGATCACCACGCACCCATGGCGCCCGCCGTCAAGACGCTCAGCGCGCAGTTCACGAAGCGCTACATGATGCACGGCTCAATCGGGCCGTCGTGCTCGGTTGCCCTGTTCGACGGTACGCAGATGAGCGTCTGGACGCATTCGCAAGGGGTGTATCCGCTGCGCGATGCGCTCGCCGAAATGCTCTCGCTGCCAAAGGAACAGGTGCGCTGCGTCCACGTGGAAGGCTCAGGCTGCTACGGCCACAACGGCGCCGACGACGTGGCCGCCCATGCGGCGCTGATCGCGGCGGCCATGCCGGGCCATCCGGTTCGCGTGCAATGGATGCGCGAACAGGAACATACCTGGGACCACTACACACCCGCGATGGTGACGGAGGTGAAAGCCGCGATCGACGCGAACGGCCGCATCGTCGACTGGCAGTACGCGCTGTGGAGCAGTTCGCACAACGAGCGCATCGTCAACGCGGGGCGTCTGTTGCCCGCACGCATGCTGGAAAAGCCGTTCGCCCCCGCGCCTTCCACGCCGATGCTGCAACCCGAGGGCGGCGGCGACCGCAACGGCATTCCGCTCTATGTGCTGCCGAACCTCTACGTGATGAACAATTTCTCGCCGACGATGCCACTGCAAACCTCGGCCATGCGTTCGCTCGGCGCACACATGAACGTGTTCTCCATCGAAAGCACGATGGACGATCTCGCCCATATGGCCGGCATCGATCCCGTGGAATTTCGCTTGCGGCATCTCGACGACGAGCGCGCGAAGGATGTCATCAAGCTCGCCGCGAAGCAGTTCGGCTGGCCGCGCGCGCCGCGCGCCCGCAATCATGGCGTGGGCTTTGGATTCGCGAAGTACAAGAACCTCATGGGGTACGTGGCCATTGCGGTTGAGATCTCGATCGAGCCGGAGACGGGCGAGGTGACGCTCGAACACGCTGAAGCGGCGGTCGATTGCGGGCAGATCGTCAATCCCGACGGCATCCGCAACCAGATCGAGGGCGGCATCATCCAGTCCGCGAGCTGGACACTGCACGAGTCCCTGCAATTCGACACACAGCGCATCCGCAGCTTCGACTGGGGCACCTACCCCATCCTGCGCTACTCGTCGGTACCGAAACAGGTCAACGTGCACTTGATCGACCGCCCCGGCGCCCCTTTTCTCGGCGCGGCCGAAGCGGCGATGGGACCGACCGCCGGCGCGCTCGGCAACGCGCTGTTCGACGCGAGCGGCAAGCGCGTGCGCGACATGCCGCTGGCCGGCGACTCGCTGCGCAAGCTCATCGAGGTGTAAGCGATCATGGATACGCTACTGTCAATGCGCGTGTTCGCGCGCATCGTCGAAACCGGCAGCTTCACCCGCTCCGCCGAACTCACAGGGCTCACCACGCCGCGCGTTTCCGCGCTCCTGCGGCAACTGGAGCAGCACTTGCGCTGCAAGCTGCTCAACCGCACCACGCGCCGCGTCTCGCCCACGGAAGACGGCAGCGCCTACTATCAGCGCTGCGTCGCGGTACTGGGCGAGATCGACGACATGGAGGCCTCGCTGTCGCGCGCGCGTGTTGCGCCCAAAGGCAAGCTGCGGGTCAACATGCCCACAGCCATGGCGAAGCACATCGTGATTCCCACGCTGCCCGAGTTCGTCGAGCGCTTTCCCGACATCTCGATCGACCTCGCGGTCACCGACCGCCAGGTGGACCTCGTGGGCGAAGGCGTGGATTGCGTCGTGCGCGTGGGCGAATTGCCGGATTCCGCCATCGTGGCAAGACGCATCGGCAGCATGTCCACCTGCACCTGCGCGACGCCCGCTTACCTCGCGCGGCACGGCACGCCCGAGAGCGTGGACGACCTCGCGCATCACAGCGCCGTTGCCTACGTGTCGGCGGACACGGGACGCCCGCGCCCCTGGGAGTACGCGGTGGACGGCGCGCAACGCACGGTGTCCATGCGCGGGGCGATAGCGGTGAGCGACGCCGACGCGCAAGTGGACTGCGCGATTGCCGGTCTCGGCCTCGTCAAAACGTCGCTCTACCTCGTAGAGCCCGCCATTCGGGACGGCCGCTTGCGGGAAGTGCTGACCGACTTCAACACGCCGCCGCGCCCGGTTTCCGTGGTGTATCCGCCCAGCCGCCACATGCCGCCGAAACTGAAGGTGTTCATCGAATGGCTTTCGGCGCTCTACGCGGGCATTCCGGCGTTGCAGGGGCAGCGTCTTTCATGAGCGCGCGCGCGAGTGCGGGAGGACGGGACGTGGCGCACGCTAGCCACCGGCGGGCAATCTTTGTATGATCCCCACGACGCAACCAGTGGTGATCCAGCATGCCGCGAAAGAAGACGGAGGAAGCCGCGACGCCGCAGGCGCGACCCGCCACGGCGCGCCGCCTCGCGCCCGAAGTGCGCGAGCGGCAAATCCTGCTCAAGGCCATCGACCACTTCGCCACACACGGCTTTTCCGGCAGCACGCGCGAACTGGCGCGTCAACTTGGGGTCACGCAGCCCCTGCTCTACCGCTATTTCCCAAGCAAGGAAGCGCTCATCGACCGCGTGTACGACGAGGTCTACCAATGGGACTCGTCGTGGGAGAAACTGATGCTCGACCGCGCGATTCCCATTCAGGAGCGCATGGTCACGTTTTATCACGGCTATTCCCGCATCATCCTGCGCCGCGAGTGGATCCGCATTTTCATCTTCGCGGGGCTGACCAAGGAAGGCATCAACTCGAAATACCTCTCGCGCCTGCGCGAGCGCGTGTTCGTGCCCGTGATGAATGAGATTCGCGAGGCGTACGGCGTCGAGCCCGCGAGCAATGCCCAGCAGCGCGCGGCCGATCTCGAACTGATCTGGAGCCTGCACGCCAGCATTTTCTATATCGGCGTGCGCAAATGGATCTACGGGCTGCCGGTTCCCGACGACCTCGAAGCCCAGATTGCCTTGCAGATCGACGCCTTCCTCAATGGCGTGCCGACGGCGCTCAAGCATCTGCGGCCACGCCCGCGGCAAAAGCGCCCCGCGCGAAGCAGGCAAAAGCGACAAAAACAGCGTCCTGAGGCTGTTGTTCGTCCTCGCGCTGCACGCGGGGCACGTTCGCGTTGATGCGAACGTTGCGCACTCATCATCCGGCGGGATCGTATGGCCAGCGTGAACATGGAGGTCGTCGGCACGGCGGCCCGGTGGCTAGCCGAGCATCGCAAGGTGTTGCTCGTCACGGTCGTCAAGACGTGGGGCCCGTCGCCACGCGCGCCGGGCTCGATGCTGGCGATCCGCGACGACGGGCTCACGGCCGGCTCCGTTTCTGGCGGCTGTATTGAAGACGACCTGATCGCACAGGTTCGCGCCTCGGGAATCGAAGCGGGAGCGCCGCGCGTGGTGCGCTACGGCATCACCGCCGCCGAAGCCCATCGCTTCGGTCTGCCATGCGGCGGCACCCTCGAAGTCGTGCTCGAAACCCTGGGTGTTGCGAGCCAGTTGCCGCAGCTGCTCGATGCGTTGCAGGCCGGGCGGCTCGTCACCCGCACGCTGGATCTCGCCACGGGGACCGTGCGCCTGGGCCCCGCGTGACCGAAGGGCTGCGCTTCGACGGCGATCGCCTGCATACGGTGCTCGGTCCGCGCTACCGCCTGCTCGTCATTGGTGGCGGCCAGCTCTCGCAATACTTCGCGCGCATGGCCGTGGGACTCGACTACCACGTGACCGTATGCGACCCGCGCGACGAATACGCCGATACGTGGGACGTGCGCGAGGTGAAGCTCGTGCGCGACATGCCCGACGATGTGGTGACCGCCATGCGCCTGGATGAACGCAGCGCGGTCGTTACGCTCACACACGACCCAGGCTAGACGACCTCGCGCTGATGGAGGCGCCCACACGAACCGTTGGCATGATCGTCGATCCGCACCAGGCCGAAGCCATCATCGCCGAAGGCTTGGCCGATATCGTCGCCATTGGCCGCGCGTTTCTGGACGACCGGCGCTGGGTCTGGCACGCCGCCGAACGCCTCGATGCCCTCGAAGAGATTCAATATCCGCCGCAGTACGAACGCGCGGGGGCGCCGCGCTGGCGCGGAACAGCCCTGCCGCGCCCTGATGAAGCCGTGAGCCTGGCTTGATTCCTCGGCCGATTCGGGCGATATGGCCCCTGGAGCGCATGCGCGCTCCAGGGTAAACACCCGCGCGTTTGCGCTTGGTAGTCGGGCGCGTTCTTCCCTACAATTTATCAACCGATCAGTTATCGATCGATAAATTATGAGGAACGTCTCATGCCGATTTCCAGGCTCGCCCACTACTCGATTCGCACGACCGACCTCGAACGTTCGTGCCGATTCTACGAACGTGTGCTCGGCTTCAAGCCCGGGTACCGCCCGCCCTTCGACTTTCCCGGCGCATGGCTTTACCGGGGCGGCGACGAAGCCGACTACGGCATCGTCCACATCATCGGCGTGGACGCGGACAACCCCGAGGGACTCACCGCGTACCTGGGCGACAAGGCCCAGGTGGAAAGCGGCACGGGTACGGTCGATCACATTGCCTTTCTTGCAACCGGCGTGCAGGCGATGTGGCAAACGCTGCGCGGCGAAGGGCTCGAATGGCGCGACCGCACGGTGCCGAGCCTTGGCCTGCACCAGATCTTCGTGGAAGACCCATCGGGCGTCACCATCGAACTGAACTTCCCCGCCTCGGAAGTCCAAGACGGCGAGGCAAAAGCACTAGCAGCACCGAACGAAACAGACGATCTGGCAAAGGCAGGGAACTGAGATGAACAAGACGACGAATGGCACGGCAATCGTGGTGGGCGGCTCGCTTGGTGGCTTGTTCGCCGCCAACCTGCTCGCGCGCGACGGCTGGACGGTGAAGATTTTCGAACGCGTGCCGGAAGCGCTCTCGGGGCGCGGCGCGGGAATCGTCACGCATCCGGAGTTGTTCGCGGCGCTGAGCGCGGCGGACATCCGCTTTGACGACACGATTGGTGTGAGCGTCGACAAGCGCGCCACATTTGCTCAGGATGGCGAAGTTATCTCCGCGTGCGATATGCCCCAAGTCCTCACCGCATGGGGCAAGATGTACAGCGTATTGCGCGGCTCGATCGACGACGCGCACTATCAACCCGGCATGTCGGTCGTGCGCGTGGACGAGAACGCCGAACGCGCCACCGTCACGCTGGCCGATGGCACGACGCACACGGCGGACCTCGTGATTGCGGCGGACGGGTTGCGTTCGGCGATTCGCGAGCAGTTTTTGCCGCGCGTGGCGTTGCAGTACGCAGGCTATGTCGCATGGCGCGGTCTTGTCGATGAAGCGGCCATTTCCGCGCCCACGCACGCGGCGCTGTTCGACAAGTTCGCGTTCTGCCTGCCCCCGCGCGAACAGATTCTCGGCTACCCGGTGGCCGGCCACGCCAACAGCACCCGGCCCGGCGAGCGGCGCTACAACTTCGTCTGGTACCGCGCGACCGACGAGCAGGTGGCGCTTCGCGACATGCTCACCGACGCGTCGGGCAAGCGCTGGGAAGGCGGCATCCCGCCCACGCTGATCCGCGACGACGTGCTGGCCGACATGGAAGACGCCGCGCATGCGCTGCTCGCGCCGCAGTTCGCCGAGATCGTGACGAAGGCCGCGCAGCCGCTTTTCCAGCCTATTTTCGACCTCGAAGTACCGCGCATGGCCTTTGGCCGCATTGCCCTGCTCGGCGACGCCGCGTTCGTGGCGCGCCCGCACTGCGGCATGGGCGTAACCAAGGCCGCGGGCGACGCGATGGAACTCGTCAAGGCGTTGCGCGAAGGCACTGATGTGCGCGGCGCGCTGGAAGCCTATAGCGCCGTTCGCACGGAATTCGGCGCGGCCATTGTTCAGCATGCGCGCCACCTGGGCGCGTATATGCAGGCGCAGCTCAAGGACGAGTCCGAGCGCGAGATGGCCGAACGTTACCGCACGCCCGAGGCGGTGATGCGCGAAACGGCCGTTCCCTGGGCGGCTTGACGACGCAAACACAACGCGAACACGACATATACGGAGACAACGTGGAACACACTCTTTCCTCTCACGGCGCATACGGGCCCAAAGAGGCGGCCCTGCCCGCCGATGCCCCGCACACGCTGGTCGGCAATCCCCGCTTCTCCGCATTCGTGAAAAAGCGCCGCGCCTTCTCATGGGGACTCACCGCCTTGATGCTCAGCGCTTATTTCGCGTTCATCCTGTCGCTTGCCTTCAACGCGAAATGGCTCGGCATGCCAATCACGCAGGGCGAGCCGATGACCTGGGGGTTCCCGGTCGGCTTTGGCATGTTCGTGTTCACGTTCGCGCTCGTGGCCATCTACGTCGCACGCGCCAACGGTGTACACGATCCGATGGTCGAAGCCTGCGCCAAAGGGGAAAAGTCATGAAACGTCTGGCACTTCTCGCGTGTTATACGCCGACGGTCCTGCCCGCAGCGGTCCAAGCGGCGCCGGCCTCGTCCATCGCGCAAGGCCACAACACGCTGGCCATCGGCATGTTCCTTGTTTTCGTCGCCTCCACGCTCTTCATCACCAAATGGGCAGCGCGCAGGAACAACAGCGTATCCGACCACTACGCGGCGGGCGGCAAGATCACCGCGCTCCAGAACGGCTGGGCCATTGCGGGCGACTACATGTCGGCCGCTTCGCTGCTCGGCATCTCCGCGCTGGTGTTTACGAGCGGCTACGACGGCTTGATCTACTCGATCGGCTTTCTCGCAAGCTGGCCGATCATTCTGTTCCTCATCGCGGAACCGCTGCGCAATCTCGGCAAATACACGCTCGCGGACGTCGTGTCCTGGCGGCTCGCGCAGCGCCCGATCCGTGCGTTCGCGGCGTCGAGTTCCATCGTCATCGTGTTGCTCTATCTCGTCTCGCAGATGGTGGGCGCAGGCAAGCTGATCGAATTGCTGTTCGGCCTGCACTACAGCGTGGCCGTGGTGATGGTGGGCGTGCTGATGGTCGTTTATGTGTTCTTCGGCGGCATGCTCGCCACCACGTGGATCCAGATCATCAAAGCGGTGCTGTTGCTCGCGGGCGCTGCCTTCATGGCGATCATGGTGCTCGCGCGCTTTGGCTTCAGCCTCAATGCGCTCTTTGCCCAGGCCGTAGCCGTGCATCCGGCGCACGACGCGATCATGCGGCCGGGCGGCCTCGTCTCCGATCCGGTTTCGGCCGTCTCGCTGGGCCTCGCGCTCATATTCGGCACCGCAGGTTTGCCGCATATCCTGATGCGCTTTTTCACGGTCCGCGACGTCAAGGCTGCGCGCAAAAGCATTCTTTACGCAACGGGCATCGTCGGCATCGGCTACGCCCTCATCATCGTGATCGGCTTTGGCACGATTGCGCTCGTGGCGACGGACCCCCGCTATCACACGCCTTCGGGCGCGGTGATCGGCGGCGTCAATATGGTCGCGATTCATCTCGCGCACGCGGTGGGTGGGAATGTCTTTCTGGGCTTTATCTGCGCCGTTGCGTTCTCGACCATTCTTGCCGTCGTGGCGGGTCTCACACTCGCGGGATCCTCCGCGATCTCGCATGACCTCTACGCGAACGTGCTGCGCCGTGGCAAGGCTTCCGAGCGCGACGAAATGCGCGTCTCACGCGTGACCACCCTCGTTCTGGGCGTACTCGCCATTCTGCTTGGGCTCGCGTTCGAAAAGCAGAATATCGCGTTCATCGTCAGCCTGACGTTTTCGATTGCCGCAAGCTCGAATTTCCCCGTGCTGCTACTGTCGATTTACTGGCGCGGTATGACGACGCGTGGCGCCGTGGCGGGCGGCACGATTGGACTCGCCGTCGCCCTCGCGTTGACCGTACTCAGCCCAACGGTATGGGTGCAGGTGCTCGGGCACGCTCATGCGGCTTACCCGTACGAATATCCCGCACTCTTCTCGATGATTTGCGCTTTCGCGGGCACGTGGTTTTTCTCGGTCACCGACCGTTCAGCCCGCGCGCAACGCGAGCGCACGCTGTTCGATTCGCAAACCGTCAGATGTGAAATGGGCGCCACGCATGGTGTGTAAGCCTCTCTAAACACACTCAACATAAAAGCAGAAGGAGACAACGTATGGATTGCACGTGCTGTATTTCCCCCACACGCCGCCGTTTGCTCGGCGCACTGGGCGCGGTTGCCGGGGGAGCCGCACTCGGCGTGAGCGCCAAACCCGCGCAGGCGGCACAAGCCGTGGCGGCGTCCATCACCCAGCGTTCGATCGATGTTCACGCGCACTATTACCCCGAATCGTATTGCGACCTCGTGGGTAAGGAAGGCTCGAAATACGGCGGCAGTTTCGTGTGCGACGGCCACTCGTTCACCTTCAAGACACCGGCCGGCGGCCTGGGTCCGTTGCCGATGAAGTTCATCGACGTCGACCAACGCCTGCGGGACATGGACGCGAGCGGCGTAGACGTTCAGGCGCTTTCCCTGAGCGTGCCGATGGCGTACTGGGGCGACCGCGCGTTCAATGCGCAGTTGGCGAAAACGTGGAATGCGGCCGCGTCGGAGGTCTATCGCACTCACCCCACACGATTCGTTGTGCTGGCCACGCTGCCGATGCTGGACGCGCGCGACGCGCTCGACGAGCTCGATCGCGCAGCGGCCCTGCCGGGCGTACGCGGCGTGTATATGGGCACGAACATTGACAATCGCGATCTCGACGATCCGCGCTTCGATCCAATTTTCGCCCGCATCGCGCAAATGGGGTTGCCGGTCTTTCTGCATCCCCAACAAACCGTTGGCGGGAACCGCCTGGCCGACTACTATCTGAGCAATCTGCTTGGCAATCCTTTCGATACTGCAATTGCCGCGTCACATCTGATTCTCGGCGGCGTCATGGACCGCTATCCCACGCTGGAAATCACGCTGCCGCATGCGGGCGGGGCGTTGCCGATTCTGCTGGGGCGCATCGATGCCGGATGGAATGTGCGGCCCGAAACGCGCAAGCTCGCGCAGCAGCCCAGCAGCTACGCCCGCCGCTTCAGCTACGACTCGGTTTCGCATTCCGGGCCCGTGCTGGAGTTTCTCATCAAGACCGTCGGCGTGGATCGACTCGTGCTTGGCAGCGACTACTGCTTCGATATGGGATACGAACAGCCCGTGCGCTTTCTCGACCGCGTTCCGCTCGACAACGCCGAGCGCAACATGATCGTAGGCGGAAACGCCGCCCGATTGCTGCGCATCTAACCGCGCCCTCTCGCCTCAATACGCGAGCGTCCCGCCTCAGCGCGGGGCGCTCGCGTGTCTGCTTTCCCCTTCTTGAGCCGCATCGATTCGGCCTGCGCTCCTGCTCGCTCACGCGCCCGCGCATTGCAGAAAATGCAACGCCGCGTTCGCAACATCCCCCGTTTATCGCGCTTTTTGTCGGCACTATTCTTGAGTCCGTCGCTGCATTTGCAGCGGCGCTTGAACGATAACCCCGGTTTATTTCGCACGTGCGTCTGCACGACAAAATAATCCAGACACAGGAAATGTATGCGCAAGCTTGACGAATTTTACCGAGGCTGGCCTCAATTGATCGCTTGCACGGCCGGCCTCGGTGTCGGGGTAATCGGCTTGGGGTCATATAACCTTGGCCTCTTTGCCAAGGACCTGGAACACGCCTTTGGCCTCACGAAAACGCAGTACGGCGCGGGTTATCTCGCGTTCACGCTTGGCCTCGTCGTGGGATTGCAGTTCTGGGGGCGCATGCTTTCGCGCTTCGGCGCCGCGCGCACCGTCTCCGCCAGCGCGCTTGCGCTCGCGCTGTACTTTCTCGCGATTGCGGCTGGCGCGCGCTCGCCGGTCACCTATATCGGTTTGATCGGACTCCTTGGTTTTGTCGGCGGCGGCACGAGTGGTCTGCCTTATACGCGCGTGGTCAGCAGTTGGTTCGATCGCGGCCGTGGTCTCGCGCTCGGCCTCACGCAGGTGCGGGATGCGCTTATGTCGAACAGGTGCGGCAGGTGCTTTCCGATCTGAACGATGCCGATAGCAGCGTGATCGATCGCGGCACCGAACTCACGGGGCATTTGCGTGTTTCGGTTTCGGCGACCTATGGCCGCCTTCGCCTCGCCACGCGAATTCCCCAATTTCTTCAGGCCTACCCGAAGATCACCGTCGATCTGGTGGTGTCGGACATTCACCTCGATCTCGTGAACGACCGCCTCGATGTGGCCCTGCGTGTGGGCGTGCCCGACCTCGACAACCGTCTCATCGTCAAGACGCTCGGCAAAAGCGAGCGCTTTCTCGTGGCGAGCCCGGCATGGCTTGCGCGGCACGGACGCCCCGCAACGCCCACGGACCTGGCGGGCGCGGAATGCCTTCAATTCGCCTATAAGCCGGGCCGGCGGCAACGCTGGAATTTTCGCTCGGGCGAAGCGATCGAGCCCGTTATCGTGACCGGCCAACTCGTGACCAACAACCTCGACATGATCGCGGGCGCTGCAATTGGCGGCCAGGGCGTGGCCTTGCTGCCGGAATGGCTCGTCGCGCCCGATGTCGCGGCCGGCCGCCTCGTCAGGCTGTTCGAGGACAGGGAAATCACGGCCGACGCGGGCGAGGCTTTCGTCTATGCGACCTACCTTCCCAACCGGCGCCTTTCGCGCAAAGTTCGCGCGTTCATTCGGTTTGTCGAGCGATTCTCCATTTAAAATAAGACACGCTACAAATTGCAATGAAGCGCGTTTACGCTTGATTGAGAACTCCATTGCGCCGTTCAACATCAAAGAATGGAGGCAAAACATGTACGTTTTCGGTCGAGTTTCGGTCTCTCTCGGGGGGCGCCAGGTATACCTCGATGGACAGCCGTTGGCGCTGGGCGCACGGGCGTTCGACATTCTCGAATTGCTCATTTGTGCCGAGGGAGCCATCGTGACCAAAGACGAGATCTTGCGGTTAGTCTGGCCCACGACCTTCGTTGTGGAAAATAATATACAGGTCCATATTTCCGCGCTGCGCAAGCTGCTTGGCGAAGGATGGATTCGCACAGTGTCGGGACTAGGTTATCAACTCGTGCGCCCCTTTGCGCAGGCATCGGACGCTTCGAGCACAGTTGTGGGTGCTGCTGCAGTAAAGCGGCACAGCCACGTTCGCCAACGCGCGTGGGCGCTCGCCGGCCGTGAAGATCAGGCGCGCCAGTTGTACGAACTGCTTCAACGGGAGTCGTTCATCACCCTAACCGGGCCCGGCGGCGTGGGCAAAACGCGGCTTGCCTCCACCGTGGCGAAGGCGTGGGCCGAGGACAACCGCGCCGTTTTTTGCCACGCCGATTTCGCCGACCATATCGATCGCTGTTCCTGTTATGCGGACCGACTGCCCATGCTTGTGCAGGAGCTTCGCGACGGCAGCGCCGGGATTGCGGAAATCACGAGTGAGATTGGCGACCGGCGCACCGTGCTCGTGCTGGACAATTGCGAGCGTGAAGTCGAGACCGTCGCCGCACTATGCGAGTGCGTTCTCGCTGCGAACCGCAACGCGGTAGTGGTCGCGACCAGCCGGGAACCACTGCGCTCAAAGGGCGAACATCTTCACTCGGTCCCGCCGCTTTCCTTGCCCCATGAAGGTGCAGACGAAGCGGCCATTCTCGCCAGCGGCGCGGTGACGATGTTCTTCAATCGCGCGAAAGCAACGGGAACCGAATTCCCGCAAAACCCGCAAACGCTCGCGGCAATCGCCGATATTTGCCGGCGCCTGAGTGGCCTGCCGCTCGCACTCGAATTCGCGGTTGCCCGCGCCGCGTTGCTGGGCGCACAGGCGCTCGCGCAGGAGCTTGAGGGTTCTGCGTTGGGTCTCGCCGGCGGCTCGCGAACTGCGCATCCTCGCCAGCGCACCCTGCGCGCTTCGATCGAATGGAGCTATCTGCAGCTTGGCGAAGCCGAACGCACGGTGCTGCAGCGTCTCGCCGTTTTCGAGGCCCCATTCGACCTGGCAAGCGCCTGCGAAGTCGCTGCTGTCAACGGCATTCAACGCGACACGGCTCTGGAATGCGTGCACCGGCTCGCCGCAAAATCGCTGCTGACGGTGCACCCGGAAGGGGCGAACCGGCTCTACTCGCTCTTTCCCATCGTGCGAGCCTACGGTGCGGAGCGGTTGGCGGATTCCGGGGGGCGCGCGCCCCTTGCGCCGCAAAGCCCGCTTTCGTCCGCCCTTGCGCCCGATTGCGCAGCATTCGGCCACTGCGCGACTCCAACAGCAACCTGTGCTCGCATTAACGGCGGCTCGCTGGGTTCTGAAATAACCTGTGCCACATTTGCGCACGCGGGCAACTCTCCGCCACACCATGCTAACGATTGAGCCGCCTTGCTCGATCATTACGAGAGCGTCCGCATTCGCTAAAAATCCTTAAGTGTTATGAACGCGGGCGGCAAACGCTGGATATGCCGAAACTCGTCCCGCATACTGCGGCTTACGCGCGAGGAATATGCAATAGCCGTATTCCTTGAATGCTTCTCCACGAGGTTCTTGCGACGGCATACCCGCTGCCGGCGAACGCGAAGCCAACAAGCTGCCCATTCAATGACCACGCATGCAAAGCACTCCAGCTCGGTTGCCGCACAGATTGAGAACGGCGCGGCAGCGGACGCCGCTTTCCCGGGCGTGCAATTCGACATTGCATGGTTCGAGCGTTGCGAGAAGCGCGAGCTCGACCATGCCGACGGAGTAACGACCAGTCTGCTCCGCGAGCCCGGTGAGGGCAGATATTGGCTCGCGCGCCATGCGCCAAGCACGTCGGCAATCGGCTCCGAGCGCCTCAAGCGTGAACTCGCCATAAGCGCGCGTATTGGCCCGCCGTGGGGCCTGCCGCCGGTGGAGAGCATCTGGGGTGGCGAGCGCCTCATCATCGTGTATGAGGCATGCGCGGGCAGCACCCTCGCCTCCTCTTTGGACTCCCGCCAACTCAGCCTCGAAGCGTTTCTCGCCGTGGCTGCGGGCGCAGCGCGCGCACTAGGCGCAACACATTCAGCGCGACTTTGCCACGGGGATCTGAAACTCTCCAGCATCTTGCTAGCCAAAGCCCAGGCCGGAATCGAAGCGGACGCTGAAACCCGCGCAATCCGCTTGATCGGTTTCGATCCTGCTCCGCCTGAGGCGTATCGGGACCGCCTGAGCAGGCAACCGTATCTGGCTCCGGAAGTCGTGCTCGATGACGCTCCTGTCGATCACAAAAGCGCCGACCTCTACGCGCTGGGCGTAGCGCTCTATACACTGCTGACCGGTGAACTGCCCATCGACGCGCAAAGCTCAGCGGGTTGGTATCACGCTCGCCTGGCAATCGAACCCCCACATCCGCGCCGCCGCCGCGCGGACGTGCCTGAGCCGCTCGCTGAAGTCCTGCTCAAGCTGCTCGCGAAGGATCCGAACGAACGCTACGCCACGGCGGCCGCTGCATATGGAGACTTGCAGCGTATCCGCGAGTCGCTCTGCGCGCCTGGCGGCGAAGCCCGCTTTGCCCTGGATACGGGGGCATCGTCTCGTCTCCTCAGCGTGCCTGGCCGGTTGTTTGGGCGGACAGCCGAGAAAGCGTTGCTCGACGATGCCCTTGCGCGCGTGGCCGCGACCGGCAAGACCGAAATCGTGCTAATCTCCGGCAGCGGCGGCTGCGGAAAGTCGGCGATCGTCGAATCTCTTTTCAACGACGTGCAGCGCCTCGGCTCTCGATTCGCGTCCGGCAAGGCCGACAAGCTTCGCACCACGATTCCTTATGCGCCGATCGTCCAGATCGTGCGCGCATTGACGCTGGCGCTACTCGGCGAGGCGGACAGTCTGCTCGCGTCCGTTCGCGAGCGCTGGATTCAACGCCTCGAAGGACAAGGGCGAGCGATCGCCGAACTCGTACCGGAAGTCGAACACATCATCGGCCACGGCGTGCCGCTTGCCGACGTGCCCGCGCCGCTCGCGCAGGCGCGCCTCGTGCGCGCGCTGCTGCACACGTTCGCTGCGCTCGCGCAGCCGGGCGCGCCGCTCGTTATTTTTTTCGACGACGTTCAATGGACCGACCCGGCGAGCCTCGCGTTCCTGAGGGCATTCTCTTCGCAACCGCCGTCGAACGTGCTGCTCCTTTGCGCGCACCGCGACTTCTCCGTCGACCGGCCTGGCCATTTACAGTGGCAGCGCGAATTCGACGCATGCAGGACGATGCGCGTGACGCAGGTGCGCCTGCAACCGCTTTCGGTTCGTGACCTGGCCGGTCTGATCGGCGCGACACTCGGCGAGCCGGCGGAGCGCGTCGAGCCTCTGGCGGGCGCCGTTCACGCAAAAACGGGCGGCAACCCGTTTTTCTCGCGCCAACTCCTGCGCATGTTGATCGACGACGAAGTGCTGCGCTACAGCGTCAAAGCTGCGGCCTGGACGTGGGACGAAGCGAGCATCGCGCGGCGCCTATACTCCGACAGCGTGATCGACCTGCTGATTCGCCGCTTCGATCGATTTCCGCAGGGAAGCGCGAAACTGGTCGAATGGCTTGCCTGCGTCGGGATACGATGCGACGTGGCATTGCTCGCACAAATAGCCGGCATAACGCCGGACGAGGTTCACGAGCGTCTGCGTCCGTTCGTCGACGCGAATCTGCTCTCGGTTCAGCCCGAGGCTTACGCATTTTTGCACGATCGTGTGCTCGAATCCGCTTACGCGCGCATCGACCCCCAAACGAAGCCGCGTTTTCACGCGCGTATCGCCTCCGTGATGATCGACTACTGGCGTGCGCGTCTTCCCGAGTATGCGTTCGATATTGCCACCCAGATCGAGCGCGCACCAAAGGAGACGCTCGGCCTCGAAACTCGGGTTGCGTATGTGCGCGTATTGATTATGGCGGGCAAGCGCGCGCGCAACGCCGCTGCGCTGGACCAGGCGACGGAATATGCCAACGCGGCCCTCGGCATGGTCGATGAAAAGTGGTGGTCGAACCACTACGCACTGACTTACGGAGCCCAACTGCTGCACTGCGAGTGTTTGCTGGCGCAGGCCAGACTCACGGACGCGCAACAACGCCTCGACGCGCTGCTTGCCCACCCGCTCGCGATTCTCGACCGCGCCGACGTGCATCGACTCAACGCCGTCTTGCAGACCGTCCAGTCCGATTACGAAGGCGCTTTGTCCACCGCTTTGGCCGGGCTTGCGCTGCTAGGCGTGGATCTGTACCGTTCTCCAACCGCCGAGCAGATGCGCGCCGCGTGCGAGTCGGTGCAGCTCGCGCTGCGGGGCCGCGCGATCGCGAGCGTGCGCCATCTGCCTCCTTGCGAGGACCGGCGCATTCATGTCGTCATGGGCCTGCTCGCCACGCTCACTTCCTCGTTCTTCGTGACCGACGGACTCGGCATCCTGCATCTCGCCAAGATGGTCGAACTCACGCTCGAACATGGCGTGACGCCCGAGTCGCCGTCTGGCCTCGCGTGGTTCGGCGTGTTGTTTGCGGGATTGTACGAAGCCGCCGACGAAGGGCTCGCCTACGGACAGGCCGCGCTGGCGCTGGTCGATCAGCACGGGTTCGAGGCGCAGCGCGTCGCCACGCTCGTTGCCATCGATCAGGTCAGCGTATGGACACGCCCGCTCTCTTTCGCGCTTGAGCACGCACAGCAAGCACGAGTGCTGGGGCGAGCCTCTGGCGACATCGGCATGGCATGTTACGCGTGCAATCACATTGTTTCCGACCTGATTGCCATGGGCGAGAACCTGTCGCTCGTCGACGAGGAGGTTGAACGGGGACTCGAACTGACAGCGATCGTCCAGTACCGCGATATCGAAGCGGTACTGCTGGCGCAACGCGATTTTGTTCGCCAGTTGCAGCGAGGAAAGAACAGCACGGATCGACCCGACCAAACCGGCTCGGAGGTTTCGCAGATCGCGCGCTTCTTCCTGTACTTCTACGACGGCCTCGCGAAGCTGTTCGCCGGAGACTATTCAGCTGCGCGCGCACGCCTCGACAATGCGAGCGCGCTTGCCTGGACCGTACCCGCGCATATCAACGTGGCTGATTGCCGTTGGTATGGCGCGCTGGCAGTTTCACGCGGCCAATACGCCTCCAACGACAGCGCGCTTTTCGAGCTTCGCTCGCAACGCGTCCAGTTCGCGCGCTGGGCCCATCAAAACGGTGCGACGTTTCGCAACAAGCTCCTCCTGATCGACGCCGAAATTGCGCGGCTCCAGGGTGATGCCTTCGGCGCGCTGGTGGCTTACGAGCAGTCCGCGCAAGCCGCTGGAGCCGCGGGATTCGTCCACGAACAGGCGCTCGCCCATGAATTCGCGGGCGAACTGTGCATGACGCACGCTTTGGAGTCCTCGGCGCGCCATCATTTGCGCCACGCAGCAATCTGCTATCGCCGCTGGGGCGCGGCGTTTGCCGAGAAGCGCATTCACGAACGCCACCCGCTTGTGGCGTCCATGGCGAGCGACGACGCGAGCCCGCGCAACGCAGCGCGGCAGCAGCCCTTTGTCGACCTGGGCGTCGAGGCGGCGAAGGCAATCTCGGGCGAGGCCGTGACAGATCGCCTGGTCGAAAAGTTGCTTACCAGCATTACCGTGTACGCCGGGGCGCAATACGGCCTGTTGCTGATCATGCACGACGATGGGCCGAAAATTGAAGCGTTGGCGCGCGTGGAAGCGGATCGCATGGTGGTCACGCTGAGTGGCGTTGCCCCCGATGGTGACGCGTTGCCACTGGCCGTGCTCAATAGCGTCGTTCGCACGCGCAAGACACTGGTGTTCGCGGAAGCGAGCGTCGAATCGCCATCGCTGCGCACACGTACTTCCGTCGGACGCACGCAACGCTCGGTACTCTGCATGCCGCTGTTGCGCGGCGGCTCGCTTGTTGGCGTCGTCTATCTGGAGAACAACCTCGCGCCTGGCGTTTTTGACCAGAACCGGGTCGCGGACCTGGAAGTGCTCGCGCCGCAGGTGGCGGTTTCGCTCGAAACGGCGCGACTCTATGAGAGGCTTGTCGAAGAAAGCGAGCACCGCCTGAATGCGGAAGTCAGCCTGCGCTCCGCGCGCGACGAACTCGCGCGCACCTCTCATCTCACGGTGATGGGCAACGTGGCGGCCTCTATCGCCCACGAGGTGAATCAACCGCTTTCCGCGATCGCCACTTCAGTCGACGCCAGCCTGCGCTGGTTGCAGCGCGCCACGCCCAATCTCGAGGAAGTCGCGGCGGGCCTCTTCCACATCAAGCGAACGAGCCTGCGTGCGCTCGAGATCGTTCGCGCCTTGCGCGCACTCGCCAAGCAGGCACCCGCGATTCTCGCGCCGCTACGCATGGATGACGTCGTGCGCGACGTGCTGGATCTGCTCCACCCCGAAGCTGCGGCCCAGCAAGTTAAGGTCGTGACGCAACTGGAGGCAGGTGATGCGATGGTCCAGGCGGATCGCATCCAGCTACAGCAAGTGGTGCTGAATCTGTTTACCAATGCCGTGGAGGCGATGAGCGAAACGGCGCCTGAAACGCGCGCACTTGCGATCGCCACACGGGTCAGCGTCGGCAAGGTCGTAATGTCCGTGCGCGACCGCGGCACGGGAATTCCGGCCGACGTCCTCGAGCTCATTTTCGACCCGCTCTATACGACGAAGTCGTCGGGCATGGGGATGGGGCTGGCGATCTGCCGCACCATCGTCGAGAGCCACCACGGCACGCTCGATGCCTTTAACGTGCAGGACGGTGCCGAGTTCGTCATGACGCTGCCTGTCGCATAACACGAAATCGTCACCCAGCGCGCACAGCATTAACATTCAAGACATTCTCGGTTGCGCGCGTTAGCCTTTTGCCTATTCGGGCATCCCACGCTATTCAGGTTGAATCGTGAAATCAGCGACATTCTCAGACCAAGAGCTAGCCAGCGAAATCTCCACGGTATATGTCGTCGAAGACGACACCGTAATGAACGAGGCCATCTGTCTGCTCGCGCGCTCCGTTGGCGTCGCTGCACAGGGCTTTCTGAACGCGCACGACTTCCTTACTTGCCAGCGCAGCGCGGGGCCGAGTTGTCTGGTTCTTGACATTCGACTGAAGGGAAGCAGCGGGCTTGCGCTCCAAGACTTGCTCAAGTCGGAGCACGACCCCATTCCCGTGATTTTCGTTACCGGTCATGCGGATATTCCCATGAGCGTGCGGGCGATGAAGGCGGGCGCCATCGACTTCCTCACGAAGCCGTTTCGCGATCAGGATCTGCTCGATGCCATTGCGATCTCGCTGGAACGCGACGCCGCAAGGTTGATTCAGGAGCGGCACGATAACGACATGCACGCGCGCTTCGAAGCGATGATCGAGCGCGAGCGCGAAGTGATGGCCGCCGCGGCAGCCGGTAAATTGAGCAAGCAGATCGCGAACGAACTTGGCATTAGCGAAGTCACGGTGCGCGTCTACCGCAGCAGCGCGATGCGCAAGATGCGCGCCAGTTCGTTCGCAGAACTTGTCACGCTCGCCCATCGGCTGGGGATCGATCGTAGCGAACGATGATCAGGCCAGCATGAATTGAGGGGACGAAGCGTGGCGGCCAGCCGTCATGCGCTTTCACGCCCAATTCGAAACGCGCAGCAAGCGAGCACGCCAAGCAACACGAGCGGCACGATCAGCGCACAGAACGAGCCCGTCAACCAGCCCAGCGCCCCGCCGCCTGCGCCCAGCGCGAACGCGAGAACCGGTGGCAGCGTGCGCACGAGCCGCGCGCGTGCTTCCCCCCGGTCCACGTGCGCCGTGCCGGGCGCGAGCAGATCGAATGCATCGATCACAGCCTGCGTGACGTTGCCCGTCATCACCGTGTTCGCGGCCACGCTGCGCGTCGCGAGGCGCGCGTGTGCGTTCTGCACGCCCATGCCGGCCGCGCCCAGCAGCCCGCAAACGATGGTCAAGGGCGCATTTGCGTTCGTGATAGGCGCGGCGAGAATGCCTGCGAGCATGAAGGCAACGAGGAAGGCGATCTGCAAGATGTAAAGGCCGACCGCACGTGTGCTTTCGGGGCGACCGCGCAGCTTGTCGTCAAGCAGGCACGCGACGACAATGCCGCTCACGAACGCCGGAAACGCGAGCAGCTTGATCGAAAGGCCGTTGCCCACCCCCGCGAGCCCTGAGCCGATCAGGATGAAGTTGCCCGTGACGTGCGCGGTAAACAGACCGTACAGGGCCACGAAGCCGAGCGTGTCGACATAGCCCGCGACGAAAGCAAGCATACCGTTCTCGCCCAGCAGCGATTCGAGCAGGCTTCCCGCGAATCGCGCTCGTGCGTTCAGTGTTCGTTGCTGCATGATGTCTCGCTTGTGAGCGTAATGGTTTTCATGGACGACATATAGCCTTCTCCAGGCGTTGGCCGTGAACGGCGAACGCGGGCTAAAAACGAGGCCTAAAAAAGACGCAGCCCCTACTCCAGCCAGGGCGAACCCAGTATCTGCCCGCAAAAATTGATGCGGCGGTAGTCGGGGTCGATCCGGTCCAGCACGTCGGCGCACTGGTTGCCGACGGTGGTCTGCGGCCGAAAAGCGAGCCCGCGCCCGAAGGCGCAAATGACTTCCTGCTTGTAGCCTTTCCCCCGAGGAAACGCCGCGAGCACGCTTGCCCGCTCGTGCTCCGTGTACAGATGCAGGTTCGTGCCGATAAGATCGGTGCGAACCGCCGCCGCGAGCAGATCCGAAAGCGGCGTCACTCGTGCCGGAATGCCGGGCGACGTGTGCAGGGCGATCGCCAGCCACGCGTCATGCTGCTTCTGGCTGTTCGCCCCGTAGTGGTGGAGCAGATGGCGGGCTGCGTCGGCGCTGTCGATTTCATAGCGCAGCGTCGAACACGAATACGCGGGGCTCAGGCCCATGTTCGCGTACATCGCACTGACGTAAAGCGAATCCGTGTCATATTCCATGTCCCAGCGCTGCGCTCTGAGCATCGCGAACATGAACACCCGGTTTGCATGCCCGAGCAGGATGGGAGGCAACGTGGCGCATGCGCTTTCGACAGCCGCGGTCGCCACGGGCGTGCGCGGAATCCGCACGCCCGCGACTTCGCTGACCGTCCACCACGACGCTGTTTGCATAGAAGTCCTTCCGGATGTCTCGATCGTTATTTTCGGTGATTGCCGCAAGCGCGGCACGGGGACGCCGACGCGTTTCATGTCCGCGCGCCCGTTCAGAACGCGAAGCAACTGCAACCCAGCGCACCCCAAAAACCATTCTGGTCCGATACCGGAGCGTCGCTGCGCCACGCCCAGCCGTGCGCGTGCTGGTGAATGCCGCACAGGTTCACGCAGGCGTCGCTGCACGACTGCGCGGACACGGCGGCATTGAGCGCGGTGACAGGCTTGTAGCGCGCATAGCCGCCGAACTCGGCCACGGGCGACCACGACGGGCTCACGGGCAGCGCGGGCGGACTCAGTGCGTCGAACTCCGCGTCGGCATAAACGATGCGTCCGCCCACGACGGTCAGCACCGAAGTCAGATGCTTGATCGACTCTTCTTCGATCGTGAAGAAGTCTTCGCTGAGCACAGCGAAGTCGGCAAACTGGCCCGGCACGAGTGCGCCCTTCTTCGATTCGTCGTTCGAGAACCACGCGCTGCCCACCGTATAGCGGCGCAGCGCCTCCATGCGTTCGAGGCGGTCGCGCGGCGCATACATCGGCGTGCCGCCCACGGTGCGTCCGGAAACGAGCCAGTAGAGCGAAACGAAAGGGTTGTAGCTTGCCACGCGCGTAGCGTCCGTACCCGCGCCCACGGGCAGACCGGCTTCGAGCATCTTGCGCACGGGCGGCGTTTGGGCCGCGGCCTGCGTGCCGTAGCGCGCGATGAAATACTCGCCCTGAAAAGCCATGCGGTGCTGAACGGCGATGCCGCCGCCAAGCGCGGCGATACGTTCGATGTTGCGATCCGAGATCGTCTCGCAGTGATCGAAGAACCACCGCAGGCCGTTGAAAGGCGTGTCGGCGTTCACGCGCTCGAACACATCGAGAAAGCGGCTGATGGACTCGTCGTAGGTCGCGTGCAGCCGCCATGGCCAACGGTTCTGTACCAGCAGGCGCACCACGCCTTCCAGTTCTTTCTCCATCTCCTCGGGCAGATCGGGGCGCGGCTCCAGAAAGTCCTCAAAGTCAGCGGCAGAAAAGACCAGCATTTCGCCCGCGCCGTTGACCTTCAGGAAGTCGTCGCCTTCGCAGGGCCGCGTGACCTTCACCCAGCGCGCAAAGTCCTCGATCTCGCGCTTCGCGTTCTGCGTAAAAAGGTTATAGGCAATGCGGATCGTGAGTTCCTCGCGGCGCGCGAGTTCCATGATGACGGCGTAGTCGTCGGGGTAGGCCTGGTAGCCGCCGCCCGCGTCGATCGCGCTCGTCACGCCGAGGCGGTTCAACTCGCGCATGAATTGGCGCGAGGAATTCATCTGGTCGTCGATCGGCAGTTTGGGGCCCTTGGCGAGCGTGGCGTACAGCAGGCCCGCATTGGGTCGCGCGATCAGCATGCCGGTGGGATTGCCGCGCCGGTCGCGCTGGATCTCCCCGCCCGGCGGATTGGGCGTGTCGCGCGCGTAGCCGACGGCGCGCAGCGCCGCCGCGTTCAGCAACGCGCTGTCGTAGAGGTGCAGGATGAACACTGGCGTGTCCGGCGCGATAGCGTTGATTTCTTCAAGCGTGGGGCCGCGCTTCTCGGCGAACTGGAATTCGTTCCAGCCCCCCACCACGCGCACCCATTGCGGCGCGGGCGTGCGCGCGACCTGCGCGCGCAGCATCTCCAGCGCGTCGCGCAACGAAGGCACGCCGTCCCAGCGCAATTCCATGTTGAAGTTCAGGCCGCCGCGAATCACGTGCAAGTGCGAGTCATTCAGACCGGGAATGACGGTGCGGCCGTTGAGGTCGATGCGGCGCGCGTCGTCGCGCGCCCATTGCATGACGTCGCGCTCGTTGCCGGACGCGACGATCTTGCCGTCGGCAACCGCGAGCGCCGTGGCAAACGAGCGGCGCTCGTCCTGCGTCGCGATCTTGCCGTTGTAGATCACCAGGTCGGCAATACGCCGAGGTCGCTCGGATGCGCCCATTGACGCTCTCTCCTGTGTCTTGAGTAGATTCGTTTGCAGTTCGAATTGCGCGCAAGACTCGCATCACACCGCGAGAGCAGACTTCGCCCTTCCTCGCATCCGGAATATCGCTTCGGTTTTCAAGAACTTCGCAAGGGCCCCACTCTATGGAATATGCAGCTGAAAGTCCTGTGTAAAGCCTGAAAATATATGATGGCTTTTCCGGGCGCGAAACGACGCAATTCAAGCCGTGCCGAATTGACGGCGCGGCTTGAATCACTTTCCCTTCCGCTTTTCAGCCAGGATCATCGCGCACGAGCGGCGCGACGATCGTCAGGCCTTGAGGAAGGCGAGCAGATCCGCGTTGACCTGATCGACGTGCGTGCTGCACATACCGTGCGGCGCGCCCTGGTAGATCTTGAGCGTGGCGTTCTTGACGATCTTCGCCGAGAGCTTCGCCGAATCGTCGATCGGCACGATCTGGTCGTCGTCGCCGTGCAGGATCAGCGTGGGCACGCTGATCTTCTTCAGGTCGTCGGTGTAATCGACTTCCGAGAACTGCTTGATGCACTCGTACTGGCCTTTGATCGACCCGGCCATGCCCTGGCGCCAGAATTCCTGCACGAGGCCTTGCGAGACCTTCGCGTTCGGGCGGTTGAAGCCGTAGAACGGCGTGGCGAGATCGAGATAGAACTGCGACCGGTTCGCGGCCACACCTGCGCAAATGCCGTCGAACACTGACATCGGCAGACCGTTCGGGTTGTTTGCCGTCTTCACCATGATCGGCGGAACCGCGCCGATCAGCACCGCCTTGGCCACGCGCTTTTCGCCGTGGCGGCCAACGTAGTGCGCGACTTCGCCACCGCCCGTCGAATGGCCCACGAGCATCGCGCCCTTCACGTCGAGCGCGTCGAGCACGGCGGCCAGGTCGTCGGCGTAGGTGTCCATGTCGTTGCCCTAGGAGGGCTGGCCGGAGCGGCCGTGCCCGCGGCGGTCATGGGCGATCACGCGCTAGCCCTGGTTCACGAGGAAGAGCATTTTCGCGTCCCAGGCATCGGCGCACAACGGCCAGCCGTGCGAAAACACCACCGGCGTGCCCGTGCCCAGTCCTTGAAAAAGATCTGCGTGCCGTGCGCGTGCGCCTGCAGAAAGCATGCGGCGGCGCGAGGTGAGAATCGTATTCGTATTGGTGTGCTGCGCAGTCATGGGTTCTCCGTCGTTGCTTCGCCACGGAAGCGCGGGCGAGCTCACTGCGTTCGTGCTGTTGAGGGATGGGCGCACAGACCGTGAAACGTCGCACGGTCTGCACCCCGATTTCGCTACCGCAGCTTAGCGACGCGGAAAAGCCATGTCCTTTGTGAAACCTGAGTAATCCTGAAACCGATCTTCAGAAAGCCGGGTGCAGGTGTTCCCCACACGCTACATGGCGTCGGCCATGTCGACGTCGCGCAGCCCCGGCGTGTCGAGCTTGTGGCGCAGCGCGGCCAGCTTGCGCGTTTCGGGCAGGCGTGGGTGCCGTCCCTGCGCTCCCTGTGCTCCCTGCGCCGCTTGCTCCGCGCCGAAGCGCTCAAACGGCGCAAGCAACCCATCGGCCTCGCGAAGCGCGCCGTCCTGCGCGAGCGACTCACCGAGATCGAGCGCCGCGCGCAGTTCGAACAGCCATGCGCCCTGCTCGCGCGCCAGCGCCATCGCCTGCGCAAGCTTGCTATGGGCCGCCTCGACCAGGCGCGCGCGCGTCTTGTCGCCGGCTGCGTAACCCGCCCGCGCACGCGCGAGGTCAACCAGGGCGCTCGTCCGCATCAGTTCGGCCGCGAACGCGTGGTCGCCATCCGCGGCGGTGCGCCGCTGCGCCGCCTCAATCGTCGTCAGCGCCTCGTCGAGCCGCCCTTCCAGCACCAACGCTTGCGCGAGCGTTACGATCAGGGGCGAGGTGAGCCTGCGGAATCCACGTGCCTCCAGGCTGGCCAACCCTGCTTCGAGCCGGGCGATCCCTTCTCCGCGGCGGCCCGCGTCCAGCGCCAACTGGCCCGCGAGGCATTCGCCGAAGTCTTCCCACCCCCCGAAACGGTTGAGCGCCGCTTGCGAGCGCAGCAACGCCAGATGGCTCGCCGCGAGATCCGACTCTCCGCACGCGAGCGCAATAGGCACCGCCACGACCGCAAGAAGATGGCAGAGCGAAGGCTCCAGCATGTCCGCGCGCACGAGGTTGATCGCGCGTTCGATCAGGTCGAGCGCGAGCGCGGTTTCCCCCTGCATCCACGCGATGCGCGCGAGTGTGCCCGTGCCGAAGATGCGCGGCTCGATGCCGAGATCGGTGTCGGCGCGGCTTTGCGGCCCGCTCACCTCGAGCGACGCGAGCGCGCGTTCCAGCCGCTCGCGCGCCTGTTCCTGTTCGCCGAAGCAATGCAGCGATGCCGCCAGCGTCGCGCTCGCGCAGAGTTTTTGCCACACGGAACCGCCTCGCTGCGTGCGCGCCTCGAAACGCGTGGCAAAGCGCAGCGACGCATGAATGTCGCCCGCGGTCATGGCCGCATTCCACAGGCCCCACATGGCGCGCGCCTCGAACATGGCGTCCGCGCAAGCCGTGGCCCGCTCCAGCACCCGGCGCCAAAGCGCGGCGGCGGCGGCGGCCGCGCCATCCGTCATCAGGAGCGCGGCCGCGTACGCGGAACACACGCGCATTTCGCATGTGGCGTCCACGGCGCCCTTGGGCAGCGCATCAAGCGTCTCGAGCGCCCGGTGTGCACGCTCGCGGCACTCGTGCACCAGCGACGCGTCGAGCAGCGTGCCCACGAGTGAGCCCGCCAGTGCCGCACCCAGCGCCGCATCGCCATCGGATGAAAACGCCCAATCCCAGGTGCTGCGCGCTGCGTCGAGCGAGGATTGCGCTTGCGCGCTCTTGCTTCGATGCGGCACGAGGGCCGAGCGGTCTTCGATCTGGCGCTGCAAATGACGCAGATGGCGCTGCGCGACGCGCTGGACCTCACCTTCGTCGCGGAGTTTCTCCATTGCGTACGCGCGCGTCGACTCCGTGAGCCGGTACAGCGCGATCGCACCATGAAACTCGACCGTGAGCAGCGATTTCGCGGCCAGTTCGCCGAGCGCCGTTATGGCCGTTGCGATCGGCACGCCGGGCTCGGTGGCCACGGCACACACGGCGTCGAAGGCGAACGTACCGGCGAAGAACGCGAGGCTGCGAAACAGCCCCTTCGCTTCGGCGTCGAGCAGCGCATAGCTCCAGTCGAAGGTGGCGCGCAAGGTCTGGTGGCGCGGCAGAGCAAGACGCAAGCCGCCACTCAAAAGATTGAGCCGGTCATCGAGCCGCGCCGCCACGCCTTCGATACCGAGCGTCGCTACGCGCGCCGCCGCCAGTTCGATCGCGAGCGGCAAACCTTCCAGCTGACGACAGATGTCCGCCACCGCCCGGACGCTGGTCTGGTCCCCTGCGCAACGCGGCGCGATATCGCGCGCGCGCTGAAGAAACAGCTGAACCGCGCCATAATCGAGCATGGCTTCGACCTTATCCTCAGTAGCGGGCACTGCCAGCGGCTCGACCCGATAGACAGTCTCAGCGCGGATAGTGAGCGGCTCGCGGCTCGTGACGAGCACGCGTAGCCAACGCGCGTAGGAGACGAGATTCTCGGCGAGTTCCGCGACTTCCTCGACCACATGCTCGGCGTTGTCGAGCACAAGGAGCACACCTTCCGGCTGCATTCTTGCGAGCAGTGCGCGCGTGTCTTGCAACGCTTCCGCGGGCCCCACCTGAAGGGCCAGGGCCATCGTAGCGAGCACGGACTCGCGCGAATTCGCTGAGGCCAGCTCGACGAAACAAACGTTGGGGGCGAAATGCGCCTGCGCGACCTCAGCGACGCGAATCGCCAGCGCGGTCTTGCCGATGCCGCCAGCGCCGACGAGCGTGACGACGGCCGACTCCGCCAGCTTCGCGACCACGTTTTCGACATCCGCGTCGCGGCCCACCAGGGTCGTCGGGCGGCCTGGCAGATTCGAGGCGAGAGCACCTCGCGGCGCCCGCGGCGCTTGAGGAACGAGAATATAACCGCGGCCCGTGACAGTTTTGATGAGCTCGCGATCGGCCTCCAACGCCTTACGCAACGCCGCGATATGCACTTGCAGGCGGTTTTCCTCGACGATCTGATCAGGCCAGACCGAATCGATGATGTCGTCTTTGGTCACGATAGAACCATTGGCCCGAAAGAGCACTTCCAGAATGTCGAACGCGCGCGCGCTTATGCGCAGCGGCAAGCCGCTGCGCAGAATCTGACGTTGCTCGAAGTTGACGAGCAACCCGCCAATTTTGATCATGGATGTTCCCCTTGAGCCGCGGGACGATGCGGCGCGATTACTGCCGATGCTGATCAGTCAAGCTTGTCATCAAAGACCCGCGACCGGATTGTAAGCATTGTGTAACAAGGAGTCTTGAATAAAAGTGCACACCGGGCCACGATGGCGCTTGCGACGCAAACCGGCCTGAAACGGGGATAAGTCATCGCGTGCACCGTTTTTTGACGCAGACTTTGCTGATCCTTCGGAACAAAAGTGCTCAAAACGCCGGTTTGTCTCGCTTCCAGACGCATTCAAAACCACGGAATGTGTCTGGGTTATCAGGTTATAAGTAACCTAGCCCCAAATTAAGCCATTGCCTCTCAACGCCATCGAATTGGTTTATTGAGCAATGAGCGGCATCGCGCGAGACCTGTCCGGGCATGAGCAAGCCCGGGCAAAAGAACTTCTACTGCTGCGCTCGAACAGCTGCAACGCGATCGCCGACATTGTGAGCGAGTGCAATCTCTTGAGCGCCTATTCCATTCGTGCGTTTGCGCGAACCACGGCCCCCCCGCCGCATCAATGGTTGCTCGAACAGCGCATTGCCGAAGCGCGCGTGCTGATCAAAACCACGGAAAGGCCGCTCGCAGAAATCGCGATGATCTGCGGCTTTTCGGATCAAAGTCACCTGAGCCGGGTGTTCCTCAAGATGTGCGGTGCGACGCCCGGCGCGTGGCGGCGCGCTGCGAGGACCTGGAGCCTGCTCGCACGCGCAAAGTTGCGCGCCACGCAATCTGATGTTGCGCGGTCATGGCATTCAGTTCTCACGCCTTCCCGTATAGCCTGCATACGACGCATTTTTTGTCTGGAGCACGCTTCGTGGAACGCACACAACTCGTACTTGCGTACGACTTCATATGCCCCTGGTGCTGGATCGGCCATCGCAACCTGAAGGCCGGCGCAAAGATGGCGGATTACGAGAACCGCTATGACACCACCTTTCTGCCGTTCGAGCTGAACCCGGGAATGCCGCGTGGCGGGATGAACCGCCGCGCCTACCGCACGCGCAAGTTCGGCAGCGTTGCGCATTCAGACATGCTCGATGCGGCCGTGACGGCGGCAGGCCTGGCCGCCGATATCCATTTCGACTTCAGCCGCATCGAACTCACGCCCAATACGCGCCTCGCCCATCGCCTGCTCCATCACGCGTTCGGTGCGGGCACGCCTGAGCAGGCCGAACGACTGTACGACGCCATCTTCGACGCGTACTTCGCGCAAGGCCGCGATATCGGCGAGCTCGACACGCTGGTGGATCTCGCGGCGAACCAGGGTTTCAACGCCGGCGCAGCCCGCGCCTACCTCGACTCCGACGCGGGCGACATCGACGTCAATGCCTCGCGCGCGAAAGCCGACGCGCTCGGCATCCGCTCGGTCCCGACGATACTCGTGGACAAATTCATCGTGAACGGTGCACAACCGCCAGTGATTTTCGCCAAGGCGCTTCAAGGGAGATTCGTATGAGCCGTCATACTCAACCGCAGGCCATTGTGGTAGGCGGATCGCTGGGCGGACTCGTCACCGCGGCGGCGCTGCGAGCGGCCAACTGGGACGTGACCGTGTATGAGGCTTCCGCCCACGAACTCGAAAGCCGCGGGGGCGGCGTCGTGTTGCAGCCCGACGTTACCCACGCCTTCGAATTCGCGGACGTCGCCGTGCCGCATCCTCCGGGCGTGCTCTCCGGCGACCGGATCTACCTCGATGAATCAGATCGCATCGTAAGCCGCTTCTACATGCCGCAAATGCAAACGTCGTGGAGCCTGCTCTACAAGGCGCTCAAGCGCGCGCAGCCGGACGGCACGTTGCACGCGGGCGAGCGCTGTGCCCGCTTCGAGGACGATGGCGCGCGCGTCACGGCGCACTTCGAAAGCGGCCACCGGCACACGGCCGACCTCCTGATCGGCGCGGATGGCGTTCGATCGACGCTGCGCACGCTGCTCGAACCCGACACGAAACCCCGCTATGCCGGCTATGTCGCGTGGCGCGGACTGATCGAGGAACCGGACCTGGCCGCCTTCGCCGCCGACACATTGCGCGATCGCTTCGCCTTCTCGGACGGCGTGGGACACTCTGCGCTCAGCTACATGGTCCCGGGCGAGGACGACTCAACCGAGCCCGGCCGCCGCCGCTGGAACTGGGTCTGGTACCGACGCTACGACACCGACGAACTGCAAGACCTGCTCGTGGATCGCAACGGCGTGCAGCGACCGTTCTCCCTTCCACCTGGGACTGCCAAGCAAGCGAACATCGACCGCCTGAAAGACGAAGCGCAAACGCTGCTCGGGCCGACGTTCCGCGCGCTCGTGCATGCCACCGATATTCCGTTCATGCAGCCCATCGTCGACGTGCAGACGCGCTCGATGCGCTACGGCCGGGTGCTGCTCACCGGCGACGCCGCTTCGGTTCCGCGCCCCCACACTGCCGGCAGCACGGCCAAGGCAGCCGCCAACGCTTACGCCCTGGCGCGCGAACTGGAGGCGGCGCAGCTGCCGCAGCACGCGGGCAAAGACGCGATCAACCGGGCGCTCTCGCGCTGGAACGCAGAGCAAATGCGAGTGGGGCGCGCCATGACGACGCGAGGCATCATGCTCGGCAACCAGTTGATGCGCATTCCCGCGCACAGCGTCTGAAACTCCGAACGGGTGACGCATATGAAAATTGCCATTGTCGGTGGCTCGATTGCGGGTTTGGCGGCCGCGCTGACGCTGCGTTGCCTCGGCCACGACGTAACGATATTCGAGCGCACGGCCGCCGGCATGCGCGGTCACGGCGGCGGCGTGGCGATCCTGCGCCACATGATGCGCTTTCTGGAGCAGCACGGTCATGCTACGCGCAAGACGCTTGCCGTGCCGGTCGAGTGGCGGCGATGGCTGGCTTCGGATGGCTCTCTCATAGAAGAGGGGCGCGAAATTGTGCCGTTTTCGTCGTGGGACTCGGTCTATCGCTCGTTGAGCGAGATGCTGCCGGTCGATGTCGTTCGATATGGCGAGGCGGTCACGAAGGTGCGAAACTTCAAACACAGAGTGGAAATTGAAATCAACGGACGTGAAACGGTCAGCGCCGATCTGCTGGTTGCGGCGGACGGCGCGGGCTCCAGAATACGCGCCACGCTTTTCCCTGATTATCGATCGTCGTATGCGGGATACGCCGCCTGGCGCGGCGTAGTTGAAGAAACGCAGCTTCCCGCACATCTGGTCGCCGAACTGGACAACGGCATCACGCTCCTGCGCGAACGGGGTGCGTTGTTCATGACGTTTCCCATTCCGGGGCTGAACGGGGCGATTGAATCGGGCGAGCGGCGATTCAACTGGCTGTGGTATCGAAACGAACCCGACGTCGCAGCGCTGAGCCGCTATCTAACGGATCGCGAAGGACATCGCCACCATGCCTCCGTGAGCCCCGGAGGGCTTTCGGTCGAAGCAACCGCGTATCTGCTCGATTGCGCGCGCGAAAAGCTGCCGCCTGTCTTGCAGCAATTGATGAAGCACACACAGGCGCCATTCATTCAGGCGATTTTCGACGCATTGAGTCCGTCGTTTGCCGTGGGACGCGTCGCTCTGATCGGCGACGCCGCGTGCACAGTTCGCCCGCACACGGCCTCTGGCACCTCCAAGGCGGCCGACGACGCGATCACGCTTGCACAATCCTTGAGTGGCCTCAACGCAGCCCACCATATCGAAGCCGCGCTCGGAACATGGGCAATGGAGAGGCGCACGAAACTGGGCCCGCTCATTGCGCGAGGCAAGCAACTGGCGCAGTCTTTCGGCCTCGGCGCAATAACACAGTAGCGTGATCGCGTGATGCAGTCGCCAGTCGATCAATGCCCTATGCCACCCTGCCCTCGATGAACTGGAGAAACGCCCGCACTTTCCGCGAGTGCCGCCGGTTAGGCAGATACGCCGCATACGCGACGGCCTCGTCGCCGTGCGGCGTTACGCGGTAGTCCGCGAACAGATGCGTGAGCCGACCCGCGTTGATGTGCTCTCTGACCTGCCATTCCGGCAATAGTGCGAACCCCTGGCCCGCGAGCACGGCCTCGAGCAGCATGTCGAGACTATTGGAAACGAGCCGCCCTCGCACGTTGATTCGCTCCTGCTCTCCCGCTCGCATGAACGTCCACGTTTGACGGGCGCGATAGCTGCCGCCGTACGCGATGCGCAGACATTGATGGTCGGTCAGATTGGCGGGCGTGTGCGGCATGCCGTTATGCTCCAGATGCTCGTGGCTCACCACTACCACGCGCGGATTGTCCGCCAGCCTTTTCACTATGAGATTAGGGTTATCGGAAGGCAGGCCGATGCGGATGGCGATATCAATACGCTCCAGCGCCAGGTCGATCATATGATCGGCAACGACAATGTCGAGCGCCACATTGGGATGCTCGCGCAAAAACGCGGCGAGGTGTGGTGCGAGCACGACGCGATTGTAGGTCGTGGGAATCGTGATGCGTAGCACGCCGATTGGCGCTGCGCCGCTGTCGCGGACGCTTTCGTCAGCCTCCGTCAAACCGTCGAGCACCTTGGATACCTGCTCGACATAGGTTGCGCCAGCGTCGGTCAGGCTCACGCGGCGTGGCGTGCGTGTGAGTAGCGCCGTGCCCAGTTGCGCTTCCAGAGCGTCCATCAGGCGCGCCACCGACGAAGTGGCGACCCCCATGCGCTTTGCCGCTTTGGCGAATCCTCCGGCGTCTGCGACCTCGAGCAGGGTGTTGAGGGCTACGAGTTTGTCCATGGCTCTATGATGCGCATGCCGCGCGATGACTTTGTAATGGAGAGGTTACACCTAACGCCGAGCGGTTGTTAAGTGCGTGTAATGGGTAACGCGGCGCAATCGGCTTTCCTTTAGTCGTATTGCGCGCAGCGCAATCTCATGACCGATTCCGTGCGTATTCACTGCGCGCTTCCCGACCGATAGTATTCCGATTATTACGCGCCCGCATTAGCATTGCGACGCAGACGCATGAAGGCTATTGCAAACCCGACCGGATGGAATGATGAAACGCATCGGAAATGTCGAAATCGATCTGACGGAGAGAAAAGTCTATCGGGCAGGATCGGAAATGACGCTGGGAACACGCGCTTTCGACGTTCTCGAAGTCTTGATTCTCGCGAATGGCAAACTCGTTTCCAAAGACGAAATCATGCAAAAAGTGTGGTCGGATTGCGTGGTCGAGGAAAACAGCCTGCACGTACACATTTCCGCCATTCGCCGCGCCTTTGGGAGAGACCGCGACCTGATCAAGACGGTGTCCAGGCGCGGCTACCGCTTGAAGCATTGCGAAGGAACGCCAGAAACCGGCGGAGCCTCGCGCGCAAAGACCCGAGAAACACGTCATAACCTGCCCCGCACGCCCGGCAAAATGCTGGGCCGCGAGCAAGCCGCGGCCACGCTGTCGGCGCGCGTAGGCGAAACACGGCTCCTTACGCTGCTCGGAACGGGCGGTATCGGCAAGACGCGATTGGCCGTGGCTTTGGGGTTCGAGGCGCTGGCAAACTTCAGTGACGGGGTATTCATCGTTTCGCTCGATTCCGTCTCGTGCTTTAAGGGCATCGTTGCGAAGATCACTGACGCAACGCCTGGAGGTTCAGCGCACCTCGCACACTCTCTGGCGTCGTTGACGCAGGCGCTCAGTGCCAAGAAGGTGCTCCTGATACTCGACGGCTGCGAGCTACAGGTGGATGCGGTCGCGCACTGCGTGGACGCCGTGCTGAAAGACTGCCCCGGCATCCACATGCTCGTCACGAGCCGCGTGCCGCTGAACCTCTCTTATGAGGCGCGCGTGATCGTCCCGCCGCTCTCGCATTTAACACCGGTGGCAGACGCGAAGCGCGCCCTCGAATGCGCTGCGGTCGAACTATTTCTCACGCGTTTCTTTGCGCTGAGCGGAGGCAGTGACATGAGCGAAGCCGGCATGGCCGTCGTGCGAAAAGTATGCAATTCGCTCGACGGCGTACCGCTCGCCATTGAACTCGCCGCCGAAACCGCCGCGATAGTCGGCCTCGAAGCTTTCGAGGGCGACTTCGAGCGGCGCATGCTCGAGTTCGAGTCGCGCATGAAGGATGTGCCGACGCATCAGCGCACGCTGAAAGCGAATTTCCTGCGCAGCGAAAAGGCGCTTTGCGACCTGGAACGGGTGGTCCTGCGGCGGCTTGCCATTTTTCCGCGCCCTTTCGATACGCGCGAAGCCGTTCGGATCGCTGCCGATTCCCGGCATGACGCTGCGTCCGTGGAGCGTGCGCTTGCCTTGCTCGCGGAAAAGTCGCTTTTGCTGCGCCGGCAAGAAGGCATGAAAACCCGCTTCGAAATGTTCGCGCTGACGAGAGTCTTCGCCCATGAGCGGCTCGCCGCATGCGGCGAAGTTGCCGACATGCAGCGTAAGTTCGATCGCCTGCGCAGAGAGCAAGACGGCACTGCCGCCAAAGTAAGCGTCGTCGCAAGTCACGCGTGGCCCCTCGCAGCAAGCCAGGGCCGGGTGCTCGACCCGGCTTGACCGTCTACCCTCTCACTTGCCGGCCGCGGCGGCGTTGAGCGCTTCGAGAATGCTCCCGGCGTCGCGATCGCCGTCATAACGCCGGCCGTTGATGAACAGGGTCGGCGTGCCGTTGACGCCGCTGCGCAAGCCTCCGTCGAAATCGCCTTGAATGCGTTCGTCATACGCGCCTTCAAACGCCGACTTCAAGTCGCTCGGGCGAATACCGATATGCGAGGCGTAGGTCGCGAGCGCCCCGTCGTTCAGCGCGTTCTGGTTTTCATAGAGCATGTCGTGCGCTTCCCAGAAGCGACCGATCGCCGCCGCGGCCTCCGACATTTCAGCCGCATGAAGCGCGTGCAGGTGCATCGAAGCGAGCGGAAATTGGCGGAACACGAAGCGCAGACGCTCGCCCATTGCTTGCTGAACGGCACGGATGACGGGATACATCGCGCCGCAATACGGACATTCGAAGTCGCCGTATTCGACGAGCGTGACCGGCGCATCCGCGGCGCCCTGCGCATGATCGGCGTCGCCCACGGGCGGAGTGAGATGGCTCATGACAGGTCCTGTTGCGTGCTGGAGACGAGGTGCTGGAGGGCGTCGAGCACGCCGTCCACGCCCGGATTGATGCTGATCGGCGAGACTTCCGACCAGCGCACGACGCCTTCCCCGTCGAGCACGAAAAGCGCCCGTTCGCTCACGCCTTCTGCCGTGCGATATACGCCGTAGCGTTTGGCGACCGCCCCTTTCGGTTCGAAGTCCGCCAGCAGCGGAAAGTGAAAACCGCGCTGCGCGGAAAAGGCGGCGTGCGACCACGCGCTATCCACGGAAATGGCCACGAACTGCGCCCTGAACCGCTTGAACATGTCGAGTGTGGCGTTGAACAAGCCGAGTTCGTCGCCGCAAACTGGACTCCAGTCGGCCGGGTAAAAAGCGATGATGACCGGCGTGCCGCGCAATTCGGACAACGACATTTTCTGATCCGGCGTGGCCGGCAATGTGAAGTCCGGCGCCTGGGCGCCGGGCTGTAGCGGCGAAGCGTGATTTTCGGCAAGCGAGGTATTCATGTTCTGAAACGCTCCTGATGGGCTTCGGTAGTCGCCGCATGGCGCGGCAACCGTTGCGTTCCAGAATATCGCTGGACCCACCGGGCTCGCAATTATGCAATCGCATAGCGGTCTCACGAAAAAGATGGAGTGACCGAAACCTTCGTATAGCGGTGGGGCTGCGGAGCCATGTTCCGCCTTCGCCGTCATACACCAATTTGAAGTGATATGTGTTGCAAAGCTCAAAACGCAGTCGTCGAATTCCGATACGGCCAAGGCCATCAACTACAAACTGAATCCGTCGAGCGCACTGACGCTGCATTGCGAAGACGGTACGCTCGAGATCGACAACAACATCGCGGAGAACGCGCTGCGTTGTGTAAGCCTGGGCCGGAAGAATTTTTTATTCGCCGGCTCAGACAGCAGCGGCAAACGGCAGCCGCGATGTACGCATTGATTGGCACTTGCACACTGAATGACATCGATCAGCGTCCCTACCTCGACTATGTGCAACCCATATCGCTGGTCACAGTGCCAAGCGCATCGACGAGCTCCTGCCTTGGCGTGTGGCCGACACTTTTCACAAGCCAGTCAGTCCGCCACAGCCCTCCACCTGACCGGCATAACGAGAACTGCCCGCGCTCCGTCTTCGTGTGACGAGACAACATGTTCCAGGTACCTATCGATACGCGCGGCCCCGATTTATGGCTTGTTCTGGCATCGCTTCCTGAATACGCCGTGCAGCTAGTTGAAGCCGCGGCAACAGGTCCTCCACTGCACGGCGGCGCGAATCACTGTCCATGATGAAGTTGACGTTCAGCGCGGCCAGCATCTGACCTCTTGCGTCGCGTAGCGGAACCGACACGCCTCCGAGATTTTCCTCATGCTGTGACGACGCGAACGCCCAGTTCTGCTGCCTTGCGGTCGCGACTACGCACCGTAGGTCATAGTCATTGACGATGGACGCCGCGGTGAAGCGCGTGAATGTCGTATTCGATATGAAACGCTCAAACTCCTGGTCCTGGAGTCCCGCTAGCAGGACATGACCGATGGAATGCACCTGTGCTGGCACGCGAGTGCCCGTGCTGGGGTCGAACGTGAGAAGCCGCTTCGCGGGTACGCGCAAAACGAAGACCACGTCCTGGCCATCGAGCACCCCGATTGAGATAGTCTCGTTCATCTCATCGGACAATGCCTCGAGTACGGGATGCGCCTGCTGCCAGAATGGCAGCGCCGCAAGGTATTGATAGCTAAAACCGAGGACCCTCGCCGTCAACCTGAATGTCTTTCCTTCCTGCACCAGATAGCCAAGCTGAGTAAGGGTCAGCATTGCGCGCCGGGCGGCGGCGCGATCCTGTCCTGTCCTGTGCGCAACCTCCGTGATCGTGAGTTGCGGCTTTGAAGGAGAAAAGGCATGAAGCACCGCCAACCCCTTTTCCAGGGACCGCAAATACGAATCTGGTCGCAACGAGCCGCGCGCGCTGCTTGTCCCGCCCTGATCCTCGCTCAGGCCACCCGACGAATCGTCGATAGCTTCGACACCCGATGCCTTTTCCTGTGCTGACTGTTTCATGATCGATCTTATGGATTGATGAAACGAGTTATGCAATTTGCAGGCCAGCGGAAACTATCACAATAGACTTCACGGCCGCCCGTCTAAGAACAAAAATAGGGATTATGTTCAATTATTGAACTCCCCACGTCTAAATGGTGCACTGAGCACCAGTTTCAATCAGTCAAAGTTCAATGATTGAACACAATTCGCCGTCGGCATGACTGGTTTGTATTTTGCCTTTATAAATCAATAATTTATATGAATTAGACATTGGATTGGCATATAGCTTGCATCAGGAGGACACGATCTACACTTCCGGGCCAACCTCATGACGCTCCATCGCATTCCCGTTCGCGCTGCCCTCCGCCTCGCGCTGCTACCCCTCCTCGCTTCTGCGCTTTTGACCTCTAACACAGCGGTAGCCAAGGATGTGACCTTCGTTACGGACTTCAACGTCAATGGCCGGCATGCGTACTACTACGTCGCACTGGAGAAGGGCTATTACAAGCAGGAAGGGCTTGACGTGACGATTGTCCGCGGCGGCGGGTCCGCCGACGCAATCAGGAAAGTCGCAGCGGGCCAGGCCCAAATCGGCTTCGCCGATGCGGGGTCGCTTGTTCTCGCTCGGGCTAATGACAACGTACCCGTCAAGCTGGTCTCCGTGGTCTACCAGCAACCGCCCCATGCGATCTTTACCACGGATGGCAGCGGCATCAGGACTCCGAAGGATCTCATGGGCCGGAGCGTCGCTGACTCTGCCACGAGTTCGGTCATGCTTATGTTTGGTGCCTACGCGAAGGCAAGTGGCATCGACAAGGACAAGGTTCATTTTGTCATTGCCGATGGCAGCGCTCTGCCTGCGATGCTGGCCACCGGCCGCGTTGACGCGATCTGCCAGTACTCGGTTGGAGAGCCGCTCCTGGAAAAGGTAGTCGCCCCGAAGAAACTTGTCAGGCTTGCGTACAAGGATGCCGGGCTTGACTTCTACAGCAATGGAATCATTGCTTCGGACGACATGATCAAGAACGACCCGGAGACCATCCGGAAATTCGTGACCGCGACATTGAAGGGCATGCGCGACGCCTTCGCCAATCCGGTGGAAGCCGGCGAAATCCTTCATCGTGAACAACGCCAGGTGGACGCCGACATTGGCACCGGCGAAACACGCGAGGTAGCCGAACTTGCTCAGTTTCCGAATGGGCCGCTGGGAAGCATCAGTGAAGCAAAGATGCAGAAGACCGTCGACATTGTTTCTTCGGCCTACAAACTTAAGCGTCCAGTTACCGCTCAGGAGATGTTCGCTCCCGGATTCGTGCCGCACTAACACTCCTATATTTCGAGATTTAACATGGTTGCTATCCTTCAGGCAGAGCGCGTGCTGCGCTCGTCCCCACCGGCGCCTTCGTCGTCACGAGTGCCTACGTTTCATGTGAGCCATCTTTCGAAGATTTACGACACCGATGCGGGCCAGGTTCACGCCTTGGACGATGTTTCGCTCGATATTCCACAAGGTACCTTCGTCACAATCGTGGGTGCATCAGGCTGTGGGAAATCCAGTCTCCTGAAGATTCTTGCCGGCCTGGAGCTTGCCACAGACGGGATCGCGCTGCGCTACGACCGGGAGCTCGATGGACCATCGAGAGACGTGGGGATTGCTTTCCAGGAGCATGTCCTCTTCCCGTGGCTCACCGTCCTTGAGAACGTGATGTTGCCTGCGGATATCTACCAGTTGCCACGCCAGGAAGCTAACGGGCGAGCGCAAGCACTACTCGAAATGTCCGGCCTGAAGGGATTCGAAAACCGGAAGCCGCACAATCTGTCGGGTGGTATGAAGCAGCGCGCAGCCCTTTGCCGTGCTTTGCTCACCGATCCTGAGGTCCTGCTGCTGGACGAGCCCTTTGGCGCGCTCGACGCCCTGACACGCGAAGAACTTTCGCTGGAATTGCTTCGCATCTGGGAAGCAACCCGCAAGACGGCCCTCCTGATTACACATGACATCAATGAGGCCGTGATGCTGTCGGACACCATCGTGGTCATGTCTCGGCGTCCTGGCCGCATCGTGGAGATCATTCCGGTGGATCTGCCTCGACCCCGTGGTCCTCAATCCGAACTGCACCCGAGATTCCGCGAGATTGCGCACCACATCCGCGAACTTATCTTCGCTCGCCGGAGCAACTGACATGAACAACCGTTCCAACCCACGAAAGCTGTTGCACTCGGCGACGCCCATGATGACTTTCGTCGCATTGATCCTGTTCTGGGAACTGGCAGCGCGAGGATGGCACCTGCCAGAGTGGATGTTGCCTGCCCCCTCGAAAATTGCCGTCACCGCGTATGACTGGCGTGGCGACCTGGCCATGAACACGTGGGTCACGTTCTATGAAACGCTTCTTGGTTTTGCACTGGCGATCGCCGTCGCGCTTCCACTCGCTGTGCTCGTTGCCTACATTCCGCTGCTGAAGCGCACGATTTATCCGGCCCTGCTCGGCCTTCAATCGGTCCCGAAGGTCGCGCTCGCGCCGCTGATCATGCTTTGGCTCGGATTTGGAACCATGCCGAAGGTGGTCGTCGTATTTCTCGTCTGCTTTTTCCCGATCGTGGTGAGCGCTACAGCCGGCCTCGAAGCGACGACTCGCAGCAGAGTTGATCTGCTCAAGGCGATGCAGGCTTCACAGTGGCAGATATTCGTCCGCCTGCGCTTCCCGGAAGCGATGCCCCAGATAATGGTTGGGTGCAAGGTCGCCATTACCTTCGCAGTGGTTGGCGCCGTTATCGGTGAGTTCGTCGGTTCGGAACAGGGACTCGGCTATCTCATCATGACATCCACAGCCCAGTCGCGCACGCCCTTGGCATTTTCGGCTCTGATCATTCTCACGCTCATCAGCATCGTTCTGTATTACACCGTCGAGCTTGTTGAGCGTGCAGCAGTGCGCTGGGACGCACACTGATTTCCCGTATATCTTCGGCACATTCTCCCTTACCCACCGGCAAGACACGAGCGATTCCGTCCATGAACCGTTATCACCTCATTCCCGGCTTTCCCGCGTCCATGTCGCCGAGCAGTCATGCGGGATACTGTTTGCAGTTCAGGCTGTGTCGATGGCCGTTCTCGGACCGGAAACGAGCCGCAAGCCGCTCGACGATGTTGGACAGAATCCGGGTAATCAACGGCCGCCCCGCTCAACTGAAAAAGCTTCGGCCTGGAGCCAGTCATGACTTATCCAGAGAACGATCGCTTCCTCACGCCCCAGGCGTTGCGCGCGGCAATACGGGAAGGCACCTACAGTGGCTATACGGCAGGACATGCGCCTGGCTATGTGCAGGGCAATATCTGCATCCTCCCACATGATTATGCAGAGGAGTTCTTGCTGTTTTGCCAGCGGAATCCGCAACCCTGTCCGTTGATCGCTCGATCAGACGTGGGCGATCCATATCTTCCAACGCTGGGGACCGATATCGATATTCGCACCGATGTGCCGCGATATCACGTCTTCGAGCACGGCGTACTCACCGCGGAGGTTCAGGACTTACGTGCTTTGTGGCGCGCTGACCTTGTGACATTCGTACTCGGCTGTTCGTTTTCCTTCGAGGAAGCGTTGACGGATGCCGGACTTCCGTTGCCGTTTCTCGAGCGCGGCGAGGTTGCCGGTGTCTATGAGACAACCCTCCAGACGGAGCCGGCGGGCCGCTTTCGTGCATCTCTGGTCGTAACCATGAGGCCGTTCGCGCCAGTCGACGCCATCCGCGCAATTCAGATCACGTCGCGGTTCCCGAAAGTGCACGGCGCGCCGGTACACCTGGGTGACCCCGCCGCAATCGGCGTCGATCTCAATCGGCGATATCGGAATATCGGCTCGTCCTTCGTCGGCAGTGGGCAGATTCCGCTTTTCTGGGCATGCGGTCTCACCCCCCAACTCGCCGCCATGCACGCGCGGCCGCCACTTTGCATCACTCACGCACCATCGTCGATGTTGGTAACCGATCTGCGAAACGCGTCTTTGGCTGTTATCTGACCTACTGGAAATGTCTTATGCGTGATTTTGAACTTCCCGGCCGTTCTGAGGCTCTTGGCACCCGCGGTATAGCCGCCGCCTCACATCCTCAAGCCACCCTCGCTGCGCTCGACGTTCTGAAGGCAGGCGGCAATGCGGTCGATGCAGCGATTACAGCGGCCGCCGTGCTTGCGGTCGTTGAACCCACACAGACTGGAATTGGTGGCGACTGCTTCGTCCTGCTAAAACGCCCTGGGAACTCCATCATCGCACTGGACGGTGCTGGCTGGGCATGCGCTGGCGCAAGCGCGTCGGAGTACCGGGCTTCTGGCGTAGCTGAAATCAATCCGCTCTCGGCACACGCAGTGACGGTACCCGGCTCCATTCGGACGTGGGCACAACTTGCGCAGGACTACGGGTCCCAACCTTGGGCCGCCCTTCTGCGCCCAGCCATCGAGGCGGCCACGAACGGCTCGCCGGTCACAGAAAGGCTTGCGCGAGACTGGGCCGGACAAACGGTCAAACTGAGCAACGATTCCGACACCGCGAAGGTGTTCCTTCATGGCGACGGGAGCGCTTATCAGGCTGGCGAATTGCACAGGCAGCCCGCCCTCGCGGAAGCGCTATCGTCGATTGCGTCGGATGGTCCGGACGTTTTCTACGAGGGATGGATCGCCGAGGATATCGTGACCAAGCTGAGAACGCTTGGTGGTTATCACCGGGCCGATGACTTTGCGGACTGGCACCCTCGTTACGTCACCCCCATCTCCACTTCATACCGCGGGTACGAGCTCTGGGAGTGTCCACCGAGTGGGCAGGGAATTGTCGCTCTCGGAATGGCCGCGATGCTCGAACGCTTCGATGTGTCGAAGTTTGGTCCGCTCTCGGTCGAACGTTTCCATCTTCAAACCGAGGTGGCCCGGCTGGCCTATGCCGAACGCGATCATTATCTATGCGATAGGGAAGACCCGGACGCAATCGTGCAGCACATGCTTGCCGCAAACAGAATAGACCAGCGCATTTCCCGCATCCGGATGGAGGGCCGCATGGCCGACGCGGCTCCAATGTATGGGCCTGCTCACCGTGACACGATCTACCTGACCGTCGTTGACAAGAATGGACTCGCAGTCTCCTTCATCAACTCGATCTTTGATGACTTCGGCAGCGGACTGATTGCTCCGCGTTCGGGCATCCTGCTTCACAACCGTGCCTGCGGCTTTGTGACGGACCCGGCTCACCCTAACGCCATCGCCGGCAGAAAGCGGCCGATGCATACGATCATACCCGCGATGCTGACCCGAGACGGCGAAGCCGTCATGTCATTCGGCGTCACGGGCGCGCATTTCCAGCCGCTCGGACAGATTCAGGTCCTGACAAACATCGTGGACTACGGAATGGGAATCCAGGAAGCACTCGATCACCCCCGCATGTTTGCCCACGGCGACACGCTTCATCTTGAACACACTGTGCCTCAGCCAGTCTGGAGCGGACTGCGCGCGCTCTCCCATCACCCTCAGCCGGCTCCGAATCCGCTGGGGACAGGACAGGCCATCTGGATTGACAGGGCGCGCGGCCTTCTCAGGGGCGGTGCCGATCCACGTCGCGACGGCGTCGCGCTCGGCTATTGATCAATCACTTTTAACAGGAAACATCCCGTGACAAACCTCGTACCCGGTCCGTTGGGCTTTCTCCTTAATCCGCAACCGCCGCGCCAACATCCATATCACCTTGACGGGCGCAGCGAAATCCTGAGCCTGCGCGCATTGAACGAAGCGCGAGCCGAGATCACGACGTGGCCCGGTTACGCTGTCACGCCCCTCGTCGCGCTTCAAGGGCTCGCTTCGAAGGCCGGACTTGGGAACATCCTGTACAAGGACGAAGGATCGCGCTTCGGACTGGGCAGCTTCAAGGCTCTTGGCGGTGCGTATGCAGTATTGCGATATTTGAAAAAGGAAGTGTCGAGACAGCTCGGCGTGGAACCTGGCACGTCCGCCCTCACTCGTGGCGAGCATCGGGAGATTACCGAGATGCTTACCGTCGTCTGTGCGACCGACGGAAACCATGGCAAGTCGGTTGCCTGGGGGGCGAAAACGTTCGGCTGCAAGTGTGTGATCTATGTCCATGCACACGTCAGCCAGGCGCGGCGTGACGCGATTGCAGCCTACGGGGCGACGGTGCTTGAAGTCAAGGGCACCTACGACGACGCAGTGCGCACGGCCGCCGACGATGCGTTGGAAAATGTCTGGCAGGTTGTCTCCGACACGTCTTACGAGGGGTACACGGAAGTACCGCGCGATGTCATGCAAGGCTACGGCATCATTGCCGCAGAGGCCGCGATCCAGTTCCCCGCCGGCGTGCGTCCGACTCACGTCTTCGTGCAGGGTGGCGTTGGAGGCGTTGCGGCAAGTCTGTGTTCGTGGTTCTGGGAGAGCTACGGAAGGGATGCCCCGCGATTCATCGTTGTCGAGCCCGCTAATGCCGATTGCCTGATCCGTAGCGCCGGGGCGGGCAAACCCACTCCGGCCGCGGGCGATCTGGACACCATCATGGCCGGCCTCGCGTGCGGCGAGGTTTCGGTTATCGCATGGGAGATTCTGCGGGAAGGCGCAGATGCGTTTCTTACCGTGACAGACGAGGCGGCCGCAAGCTGCATGCGCCTGCTTGCCGACGCCCCGTTCGGCGACGCCAGGGTGGTTGCGGGCGAATCAGCGGTTGCGGGTCTCGCGGGAGTACTGCTCGCCGCAACTGATCCGGAAAAGCGCAAAGCGCTGGGCTTGTCGGAATCGAGCGTCGTGATGCTGGTTGGGACGGAGGGCGCGACTGACCCAGCCCTTTATGAACAGATCGTCGGACGTAGTGCCGATGCAGTTCGCGACAGCATGCTGCAAGTGGCCGGCGCGTGATTTGAGGGATTCATATGAACCCGATAATAGTGGAAGCGATTCGCATTGGAGCCTACGATGCGCAACTGGTGCAAGCCGTCGAGGAAGAAGTCGATGCCTCTCGGGATACACTCGTTGAACTTTGCAGTGCGCTTGTCGCAGCGGAAAGTGCAAACCCGCCCGGCAACACCGCTGCCATGGCACGCACCCTTGAAGCATTCCTGCGAAGACATGACCTGCCGACAAAAACCGTAGCGGCGGACGCGGAGGCACCGAACATTGTTTGCACGTTAACAGGAAGCCGCCCCGGCGCACATGTGGTATTCAATGCCCATATGGACACCATGCTCGCGGGCGACGAGTCGGCGTGGACGGTTCCTCCTCTGGAACTGACCCGAAAGGACGGCCGACTGTATGGCCTCGGCATGGGGAACATGAAAGGCGCACTCGCGGCGATGGCACTCGCGATGAAGATCGTCCAGCGCCGTCTGTCCCAGCTAGCCGGAAAGTTGAGCCTCACCGCAGTATCGGATGAAGTCATGTTCGGCTCGCGCGGCTCGCCTTACGTACTGAAGCAAGATCCCGAACTTTATGGTGACTACCTGATCAGCGGCGAAGGACCAGGGTGGATGAATTTCGCTGTCGCAGAAAAGGGCCTGCTCTGGATCGATATCATCGCGAAAGGGGCCTCAGGCCATTCGTCTCGTGCGCTCACGGGACAAACCGCCGCAGCAAGAATGGCGGAGTTTATCTGCCGGCTTGACCATCTGAACGACTTCTACGCCGATTTGCCCATGGAAATCGAGGGTATTGATGGCGGGGAAAACGATGTCGGCTTCCGTTTATCCGCGAGCGTTGGAAGCATCGAAGCAGGAAGCGTGCGCAGTCTCATTCCACCCGTCATTCGTGCCAAGGCCGACCTGCGCCTGCCTCCCGGTCTATCGATCGCCGCTCTCAAGGCACGCATCGACGAAATGGCTAAAAGCTGCGAGGGTATCAGCATCGAGTATGCAAAGGGTTGGCCTGCAAGCTGGGCGCCGCTCGATAGCGATCCCGTGAAAAGCCTCGCGGGTGCAGTCGCAGCCGTTCGCGGAGCTGCCGCACGCTATGTAGTCAGACTTCCGGGCTCGGATGCGCGTTTCTGGCGCGACCGCGGAATCACTTCGGTCTGCTACGGTCCGCAGCCCACGCTGTCCTCAGGCATCGATGACTACGCTGTCGAGCAAGATGTGCTCGATTGCGCTGCGATCTATGCGCTGACTGCGATGCAGCTCATGTCCTCAAAAGGGTGAGCTTCTCGCGCCGGCGTTTCTGTCGCTCGTAACTCCGTGGGACGAGCTACCCACGCGGCGCGACTGCCCCTCCGGTGGAATGCTGGCACCGGGCGAGACGATCTTGCGGCCGATACACGCGCTCCCTCGCCGCCCCGTACAGCGCGTAAAAGCTGGGGAGATCGATTACCTCGGACCAGTCGCCTGCGGCGAGGGCGCGCAGTTGGACGGGACTCTCCATCGGCGTCAGTTCGCTGGCAACGCTCCGGTGGACTCTTCGCGATTCCGGCGAGAATTTCCAGTTCCATGGTGCGCAGCGTAGAAAGCGGCGCCTCCTGGACCACGAGTCCCGCTGCACCGTGCCAGTTGCGAGTTCTTCATTGAGCGCATCGTGGCTGCGTCATAAGACTGGAGTGGGGTTCAGACGGGCGTCAGTTGGTGCTCGTTAGAGAGGCCATAACCGACCTGACAAGGCGAAACGCAGTCGGCCGATCCTTGATTTTTTTTCAAGAGTGTATTGATTTTATGTATATGCAAATTTCTTTTCCAATGAGGCACACTGCCGCTCGCGCCTTTTGCGAAGGAAAAGAATTCGAGGGGAACTCGATGAGCATTGAGCCGAACAGAACCACACGAGGTCCGACTGCGGTACTTCCGGAGCCGCCGCCTCCATGGCTTGACGGCGTTCTACGGGCTTTGGAAGCCGATGTGACTGCCGAGCTTTCAATGACAGATATCGCGGTTTCCGCGAACTTGTCGAAATCTTATTTTTTTCGCACTTTCAGACGAAGCGTCGGATATACGCCCCATCAATGGAGGCTAAGACTTCGCATTGCCGCCGCGCAGTTCGATTTGATTGAACTCCCTGACGGGATCGCACAGATTGCGCAACGATACGGCTTCAGCGATCAAGCGCACTTCACGCGTGTCTTCAGAAGATTCGTCGGAAAAACGCCAAACTCATGGCTAGCCAACGAAGCGCGAAACGGTAGTATGCCCACGGGCCTGCGCCCCCGTCGCTGCCAGATGCTGGCGTCTTCTGTGCCTGCAGATGCATGAGCTACGATCCTGACCGTTTGTCTGCTTCGATCTAGTCATCGATGCATTCGGGAAGGACTGTAGCGTCGAGGACATTCTTCTTCCTTGTGATTATTCGAAGACAACGCACGCAGTTGTTCGTTACGCTGATGCTGGTCGGCATCCCGTTCGGGCTGCTGTGCGGCAAAGCGATTTGTTGGGCGCTAGCGCGCTTGCGCGAACCGAGCCGGGCATTGTCGTAACCATTCGTAATGGCGTGGCCGAGCTACGGGTGCGTTCGACGCCGCACTGTCCGGGCTCAATGAGTTCGGCAGCCTGCTGCCGCAGATTCCGAGCGGCAAGCGCGAAAGGCTGATCGCCGAATACCACGCGCGGGTCAGCGCAACCCGATGCGCATCTGGATAGTAGGCCGTGCATCGAGGACCGCGCTCAGTTGTTGCGCGTCGAACTCGAACTAGTGGGGCTGACCCGCAAACGCATTGCTCGACCTGGATCGCCACGGCCGGGTCGACGACGCGGTGCTGCATCGGATCGAGTCGGAACTCGACTTAGAGGAGACGCGGCTCGTGCGTCTGCTGGAACCGTAGCCGCGCCCGGGTTTTTCAGATCCCCTCGCGCCGGCTCAGATGCGCGTGGATCTGACTGACCACCGCCGCGCCGTCTCCGACCGCCGACGCGACGCGCTTCGAGGATTCGGCGCGCACGTCGCCGATCGCGAACAGGCCCGGCACGCTGGTCTCCAACGGCAATCGCGCGGGATCGCCGGCGGTCTCGGCGATCTGCGTCTTCACGAAACCATGTGGGTCGAGTTCGACTCCACTCATCGCGAGCCACTGCGTCTCCGGATCCGCGCCGATGAACAGGAACAGATGGCGGGTGTTGATGGTTTCATCCTCGAAGCCGTTCGCGAGTTGCCGGCGCACCTGTAGCCGCGCGAGACCAGCCGCGTCGCCGGCGAGTCCAGTCAGCGAGCAGCGGGCGCAAAGCGCCACGTTCGGCAACGAGCCGATCCGCTCGATCAGGTAACGCGACATGCTGGCGTGCAGGTCTGCCGCGCGGATCAGCATGCGGATACTGCGCGCGAAGCTCGCCAGATAGACGACCGCCTGGCCCGCAGAATTTCCGCCGCCGATCAGCACGATGTCCTGCCCCTTGACCAGCCTCGCCTCGATCGCCGACGCCCAGTAGTAGATCCCAGCGCCGTCGAACTGATCGAAGCCGGGCACGCGAGGCTTGCGATACGACGCGCCGCTCGCGGCCACTACCGTGCGTGCGCTGACGCGCTGGCCGTCGACCAACGTCAACACGAAGCGCTGCGCGTCGCGTTCCACGCACTGAACTTGGCCCGGAATCGCCAGATGCGCGCCGAACTTCAGCGCTTGCTGGAACGCGCGCGCCGCGAGCGCCTGCCCCGAAATGCCGGTCGGAAAACCCAGATAGTTCTCGATCCGCGCGCTCGCACCCGCCTGCCCGCCCGGCGCGCGCTGATCGAACACCGCGACGGACAATCCCTCAGTCGCCGCATACACCGACGCCGCCAAGCCGGCCGGGCCGGCGCCGACGATCGCGACGTCGTACACATGCGACTGTTCGAACGCCGGCACGAGCCCGAGGCACGAAGCGAGTTGCGCCTCGTCGGGCGCACGCAACACGGAGCCGTTCGGACAGAAGACCAGCGGGAAATCGTCGGCGCTCGCGGCAATGCTTTCGAGCAGCGTGAGCGCATCAGGATCGGTGCGTGCGTCGACGACCGTGGCCGGATGTGCGTTGCGCCGCAGGAAACCCTCCAGACCCACGAGCCGCGCTTCATTGCGGTTGCCGACGATGATCGGTCCCAGCCCCTGCTCGATCAGTCCGAGACGGCGAAGGATCAGTGCGCGCATGATGTGCTCGCCGAGTTGCGCGTCGGCGACGATCAGCGCGCGCAGCCGGTCGGGCTCGATCACCAGCGTGTCAATGTCGGTCAACGCGATCCCGTCGATCAGCGCGGGCTTGCCGGACAGTTGCGCCATCTCCGCCATGAAGTGACCGTCGTCGTGTTCGGTGACGAGCGTCGAGCGTCCGAAGCTGTCGCGCGACTCGATTCGCACCCGCCCGCGCAACAGCACGAACAGGCCCGGCGCAACCTTGCCGGTTTCGAAAATGCGCTCGCCGCGCCGGAACGACAACGGCCGCGCGAAGCGGCGCAAGCTGTCGATGTCGCTTGGCGACAGGCGCGGAAACATCTGGTGTTGCCGATATTCGAGCGACGAAAACGGCACTTCCAGATCGGACGGCAACGTGCCGGGAATGAATGGTGGGATCATCAGGCGCTCCATGACAGGCGTAAGCGGCCAGACTTGCGTCCGGCATCGAGGTTCGCGCGCGGCGCAACTCGGGCCGAGTGTAAAGCGGGGCCGCTGAACCGTCCTTGGGCACGGGCCTTAAATTACCTGAAAACGGACTGCGGCAGCGCGCCCGCGCGGCTCGAATTCAAGGTCACGTCGACGCCCGAACGGCTTAGGAATGCCGTATTGCTGTGGTAACTTCTTGCACCCAAGGTGTTCGCGCGCCAAGCCTCGCCGGGCTGCACCGCGAACCGGCTGCGCTAAGATCTCGAACTCGACGCGACAGAATTCATCGTGCATCCTCGGTCACCTCGCGAAGGTGCTCGCGCGCACGCTGGACGGTGGGCGGAAAGCCCATCTGCTATTAGTCGAACAGTTGTGTTCGCGCTCGCGTTCGGCACGCATCTGCTCGACCAGTACGGACACGCGCCGACGCTGCCGCGCCGTCTGTCGCCGCACGAGAAGCGCAAGCGACCGAGATGCTGCTCGCGAGTATTCCGGCGCGCGTGTCCATCGAGGAAATCGGCGGCGCGTGCGGGCTGTCGCGCACGTATTTCATCCGCGCGTTCAAGCACACTACGTATCAGTGTTTGCTCAAGCGACGCAACGAGCGCGCGCGAGTTGCCAGGCGGCTCAAGCGACGCAACGAGCGCGCGCGAGTTGCCAGGCGGCTCCAACGGCCGATCACCGAGATCGCCGCCACTTGCGGCTCTTCGGATCAGAGTACTTCACGCGCGTGTTTTCGCAGATGGTCCGGCAGGCCGCCCGCGACCTGGCGCCGCGAGGCGGCGGGTTGAGTTCCCCGACGCCGCGCATGGAGCAATTTTTGTCAAACACGGCGCAGCGACGTTCAACAGACGCTCTCGCTTCAGTGCATGGGAGCTGGCGGGGGCCGCCAGTGCGCGACGCTGCTGGACATCTCGACGATTGCGTCGCAGCGTTGAGCGCGCTTAGACAGCAGCGCTGTCGCCGCCGCGAATCGTGAGGCTCGCGACCAGCCCCGGGTGATTGTCCGCGAGGCTCAGCGTGCCGTGATGCAGCGTCGCGACCGCCTTCACCAGCGCGAGTCCGAGCCCCACGCCGGGCGTCCCGCGGCTCGCATCGCCGCGATAGAAGCGTTCGGTGACCTTGGGCATTTCCGCCGCCGGAATGCCCGGCCCGTTGTCCGCCACCTCGATGCAAATGCCCGTTCCGATCACGCGTGCTGCCACGCTGACGCCGCCATTGTCACGCGCGAACTTCAGTGCATTGTCGATCAGGTTGCCTACCGCCTGCGCGATCAGCAACGGGTCCGCGACCACGTTCAGCCGCTCGCACGCGCAAAGCGTCAGCGCGAGCCCACGCAATTCCGCGACCGGCTGATAGAATTCCACCGCTTCCTCGAGGAGCGCAGCGAGATCGCAGGCGACGAAACCCGCGCGCTGCACGCCCGCGTCGATTTCGGCGAGGCGCAGCAGCGCATTGAAGATACTGATCACCCGATCCACGTCCGCGAGCGCGGTCTCGAGCTCTGTCAGCACGCGCTCGTCGCCCTGCTTGCGCAGTTCGAGAATCAATACTTCGAGGCGCGAGCGCACTTCAGTGAGCGGGGTGCGCAAATCGTGGGCAATCGCGTTGGACACGTTGCGCACGCCGTTGATCATTTCCAGCAGCGCCTCCTGCGCCTGCTTGCGGCTATTCACCTCTTCCTGCAGGCGCGCGTTCTGCTCCTGCTGTAGGGTCTGTAACGCGCGCAGCTTCAGATGCGTATTCACCCGCGCCGCCACCTCTTCCATCTGCAGCGGCTTGGTCACGAAGTCGACCGCACCCGCGCGAAAGCCGCTAACCTTGTCAGCGGTTCGCGTGAGCGATGTCATAAATATCACCGGAATTTCGCGGGTGAGCGGATTAGCCTTCAGCAGACGGCAGGTCTCGAAGCCGTCGAGCTCCGGCATCATCACGTCCAGCAGGATCAGATCGGGCTGCACCAGTTCGGCGCGCCTGAGCGCTTCGCGGCCGTCGCGCGCGACCGTCACGCGCAGATTGTTGCCTTCCAGCGCATCGACGACGAGACCGAGATTGGTCGCCGTGTCGTCGACGACGAGTACTACCGGCGGGGCGATATTGAGCGATTGAATCATGCTTGCGAATCTTGAACCAGGTGTGCTTCGATCAGCGCGAGCAGCGCCTGCGACTCGTAGCCGGCGGCCAGCACGCGCAGACGCCCAGCGAACAGCTCGTAACGGCTATCGAGCGCGACCAGATTCTGGGCCCGCTCGGCGATGTCGCGCATCGAACCCAGAAGTGCGAGCCGGTGCAACTGCGCCATTTCGTGCGGCGGTGGCACGACGAACCTCTCAGCCGGCTCAAGTGTTATCTGCAACGACGGCGGCGTAGCCAGCGGCGCGCTACGCGCGGGGACCGCGGGCGCATCGAGTTCGAACCAGAACACGCTGCCCGTGCCGATCGAACTCACCATCCGGAGATCGTCGCCCATCATGCGTACCAGTTGACGGCTGATCGCGAGACCTAGCCCTGCGCCGCCGCTGCGCCGCGTCAGTTCGCCGGCCTGTTCGAACGGCTCGAAGATTGCGTCGCAGCGGTCGGGGCTGATGCCGATGCCGCTGTCCGTCACTTCGAAGCGCAGCCGCCCCGGCCGGATCTGCGTGACGGCGAGCGTGACTTCGCCGTGATCGGTGAACTTCACCGCATTGGCGAGCAGGTTCAACAACACTTGACGCAGCCGCTTCTCGTCCACCCTGATCGCGCTTGGCAGATCCGGCGCGGCGCGATAGTGGAGCACGAGGCCTTTTTCGTGCGCCCGGACCCGCACAATCTCGGCGATCACGTCAAGAAACGGCGCAAGCGGCACGTCGCGCACCTGCAGTTCGAGCTTGCCCGCACCGATCCGCGCGAAATCCAGCAGGTCGTTGATCAGCAACAGCAGATGCTCGCCGCTTTGCTCGATCACGCCGAGTCTCGAAAGTTGCCGCGCGTCGAGCCCGGCGTCACGCCGCAGGATCTGCGCATAGCCGAGAATGCCGTTGAGCGGCGTGCGCAACTCGTGGCTGATATTGGCGAGAAACTGGTCTTTTGCTTGATTTGCCGCCTCGGCCGCGTCTTTAGCCACCCGCACCGCGTCTTCGAGCGCCTTGCGCGCCGAAATGTCCTGAATGATTGCGATGATGTGGCTGGTGTGTCCGGCCTCGTCGAATTGCAGCGCGACCGACAGATTCGCCCACACCCGCATGCCGTCGCTCCTCAACAGCTGCTGGTCTTCCGAGAAATGGGACGCGCCCGTCTCGCTCGGCACTCGAAATCGTCGCAGCGTCGTCGCCGTGAAACCGTCGTGCGTGATGTCCTGCAAGCGCCGCTCGAGCAACGCGTCGCGTTCGTAGCCGACGATCTCGCACGCGCGCTGATTGACGCGCAAGAAACGCCCAGCGAGATCGCAATGCGCGATGCCGACCGCAGCATTCTCGAAGGTCCCGCGAAAGCGTTCCTCGCTCTCGCGCAGCTCCTGCTCGGCGTGCTTCAGTTGCGTGATGTCGACCACGCTTCCGATGAACTCCACCGGCTTGCCGCTCGCATCGCGGCGCGCGGTGCCACGCACGAGCACCCTGCGGTCGCTGCCGTCGCGATGCAGCAGCCGGTTCTCGATTTCGAACACCCCGTCCGGCTGCGCGAGAAAGCGCTGCATCGCCGCCTCGGTCGCCGCGCGCTCGTCCGGATGGACCACGCTCATATACGCCTCGTGGTCGAGCAGCGGCGCCTTGCCGGTATAGCCGAGCCATTCCCAAACGTTCGCGTAGCGCGCAATGCCGCGTCGGAAATCGCCATCGGGCATATCGATCGCCCAGACGCCGACGTTCGAGCCGCACATCGCGGTCTCGAAGCGCGCGTTGATTTCGCGCAGCAGCTCGGCTTCCTCCGCACGGCGCCGTTCGGTGACGTCGCGAAAGACCAGCACCACGCCGATCACTTCGCGTTGATCGTCGACGATTGGCGAGCCGTTGCTTTCCACCGGCACCCGGTTGCCGTCGCGCGCCACCAGCAGGCTGCGATGCAGCGCGGGGTCGCTCGCGGGGTCTTCGATCAGCCTAAACACCTCGCCGAGCGAGCGGCCGAGCGCGTCCGCGCGCCGCCAGCCGGTCAGCGCTTCCGCGACCGGATTGATGAAGTCGATGCGCCCGTCGGGATCTGTGGCGATGACTCCCTCGCCGATGCTCGACAGCGTCACCGCATAGCGCTCCTCGCTCGCGCGCAGGCGGCGTTCGGCGCCGTGCTTATACAGCGCCATTTCGACCACGGTACGCAACTGGTTGTCGTCGAACGGCTTGAGCACATAGCCGAACGGTTCCGCAGTGGTCGCGCGCTGTACTGTGTCTTCGTCCGCGTACGCAGTCAGGAACACCACTGCCAGATCGAATTGGGCGCGCAGCAACCGGGCCGCGTCGATCCCATCGAGCTCGCCTTCGAGGCGCACGTCCATCAGTACCAGCTCGGGCTGAGTGTCGCGTGCGAGTGCGAGCGCGTCCTCGCCGCGCGTCGTAGTACCGACCACCGTATGACCGATGCGGGTCATCTGCTGGGCAATGTCGCGAGCGACGATGCGGTCGTCCTCGACTATCAATATGCGTGCGGGCGTCATCGTGCGTTCATCGGGGGCAGCCTGGTCGTGCAGGGTCAGCCGGCCTCGGCCGGAAAGTCGATTGTGAAAGTGGCGCCGCCGGCGTGCGTACTGCCAGTGTCGACGCTGCCGTTCAGTTGGCGCGCGAGATCGTGGACCAGTTGCAGACCGAGCGTGTCGGCACTGGCCAGGCGGAATTGCCGCCCAAGGCCGGGGCCGTCGTCGGCGATCGACAGACGGCAGCGCGCGTCGCCGCGTTGGCGCAACTCGATCAGCAACTGCCCGCCGCGGCCGTCGGCGAACGCATGCTTGAACGCGTTCGATACCAGTTCGTTGATGATCAGCCCGCACGACACCGCGCGATTCATGTCGAGCTGCAGATCGTCCACCGTTACCCGCATGTCGACGCCCAGGCGGCGAACGTCGTACGCCTGCGCGAGATGCCCGCACAGATTGCGCACGTGCGGGGCCATCATGATGCGCGCGAAGTTGCCGGCGCGGTAAAGGTTCTCGTGCACCAGCGCCATCGAGCGCACGCGGTTGCGGCTTTCCTTGAAGAGTTCGGCCACCGCGGGGTCCGGCACGCGCGAGGCCTGTAGGTTCAGCAGGCTGCTGATCAGTTGAAGGTTGTTCTTCACGCGATGGTGCACCTCGTGCAGCAACGCTTCCTTTTCTTCGAGCAGCGCTTCCTTGTGTTCGAGCGACGCGTTCTCCAGCGAAATCGCGGCTTGCGAGGCCAGCAGCGTGAGCACCGTGAGGCGCGCGGGCGAGAACACCCCCGGTGCGAGATCGTTTTCCAGGTACAGCACCCCGACCAGCTTTGCCTGCTTGACGATCGGCAGCGCCAGCAGCGAGCGAGCGTCGTGCTCGCGCAGATAGTCGTCGGCGGCAAACGGGTGGGCGCGCGCAGCGTCATCGACGTGCGCTAGTTCGCGCGTGCGCAGCGCCTCATGCAGCAGCGTGAGCGGCACGTCGCCCGCCGTCACCACGCGGCTTTCGATGCCGACCTCGGCGCCATCGCGGCGCGACACCGCCTCGGCCTCGATCCACAGCTTTTCGTCGCGCGGCAGCACCAGCACCGCGCGGCGCGCGCCCGAGTGTTCCAGCACGATGGTCATCAGCGTGCGCATCAGCCTGGCGAGCACGATCTCGCCGGAAATTGCCTGGGACGCCTTGACGACCGTTTCGACATTCAGGCGCGCGGCGACGATGCCATGATTCACGACGTTTTCCGCCGCTTCCTGCAGCAGTTCCGGGTAGCTTTCATCGAGTGCGCGGACGTTCGCAAGCGCGCCCCAGCGGATCCACGCGCGGCGCGCATTGCGCAGATACATCTGTCCCGCGCCAGGCAGCTCGCTCGCAAGACAGAATCGCCCTGCCGCCTCCTGCGCCAATGCTTCGACATGCGCGAATTCGTGCTCGCGCGCGAGCCGTATCGCGCTTTCGTAGTGGCGCAGCGCGTCGAACGGGCGTCCCTGGATACGCGCGAGCTCCGCTTCCACCAGCGCCGCGCGGCCGCCGAAATTGCTCTGACAATGGCGCGCCCACACGCACAGCATGTCGCGATGCTGCAACAGCGCGTCCGCATGCGCGAAGCGGCCGCTGTCGTCGACCTCGCCGTGGCGGCGCGCGCGCACCAGTCCCGCGTAAAAGTGATACTCGGCGAGTTCGATATGCCCGGACGAGGTCCACAGGAGCGGACGCGCCTTTTCGCCGGCGGCGAGCGCGGCTTCGATCTCGCCCGCGTGATACAACCACTGCTGCTTGCGGATCCAGTGCCAGCACGCGGCAATCGCGAGGCTCGGATCGCCTTCCAGATGCTGCTCGAAGCGCGCTTCGTCGAAGCTCGTCTCCGCCACAAGCGCCGGCGCGGTGCCGCGCAGGTGGCCAATAAGCAGCAGTTGCGACGAGATGATGTCGACGATCAGTCCGAAGCGCGCCGCCTTCACGACCGCGAGCCGCTGGTCGGCCTCGCGCTGAAGATCGACCAGCGGTTCGCCCGCTGCGAGCAGACTCGTCACGTATGAGCAACTGCTGAAACCCATGTACGTCAGGTCGCCGCGTTCGCTCGCCACCTCGAACGCGCGCCGCAGCAGACCGAGGCCGCTGCGCACGTGTTGGGTCCACGGCGTCACGTGATACGCGAAACACATGTAGACGCGCGCCTTGAAGCGCTCGAGGCCGCGCTGGTCGACCAGCGCGAGTCCCAGCCGGCCAAAGCCGAACGCCGCCTGATAGTCGCCGAACACGGGACCGGCGACCATTCCGAGATACGCATAGCCTAGCGCCGACGCGTCGCTGTTGCCGTGGGCGATACTCAGACTCGCCATCCGGCACAGCACGAGGCATACGAAGTTTTCGTCGCTGAAGAAGGCCGGCGGCAATACCGCGGTGAGCACGTCGAGGGTCGCCGCCAGTTCCTGGTCGCCGAGCAACGGCAGTTCGAGCAGCGCTTCGATCGGCTGTCCCCCGATCGCGTCCAGTAGACGGTCGTATTCGCGCCGCGCCGCGTCGCGCCCCGGGTGCGGCGCCCAATCGACGCCGATCTGCCGCAGATAGTCGAGACAGGTCTCGACCGCGAGTGACATCTGATCGAGCGCGGTAAATAGCGTGATGCGCAGAAACGCGACCACCGCCCGGTCCGGCAGATTCGCCGCGCGCGCGGCGAGCGCTTCGAGCCGGCGCGTCGCGCTGTCGGTCGCGCCGGTTAAAAATTCGCACTCGGCGCGGCTGCTTTCCAGCGCGAACTTGCGCGCGTAGTCGCCAGCCCACGCCGTCTCGCCGAGCAGGTCGCTGCCGAGCGCCAGATACGTCAACGCCGAGCCATACGCGGACGAAGCCTTCGCGCGGCGGCCCGCCTCCAGGTTCAAATCGACGATCCGCTGGCGTTCCGCAGGATCGGTCACCAGCGGCAACGCGCGGTTGTACTGGTTGGCGATCTCAAACACCGGGCGGCTGGTGTCCGTCGCCGCGTCGGGCTGCGCGGGCGCACTCAGCACGCGGGCAATGCGCAGATGCTCGTGTGGCCGCTGTTGCGGCCCGAGCGACGCGTACGCGGCTTCCTGCACGCGGTCGTGGACGAACGCGTAGCCGTCGTCGCGCCGATAGATCAACCCGGCCTCGACAGATTCGACGAGCGCCGCGTGAACCTCGGCGACCGACTTGCCGCTCACCCGCGCGAGCGTCGCATCAGCAGCCGTATTGCCGACGCATGCGAACTGTCTGAGGCGCTGTTGCGTGCCCGGCGAGAGGCGGCCGATCCGGGCGATCATGAGATCTACGATCCCGCCCGCGAAACGCGCGCCGCGAATGTCGTCGATCTCGAAGCGCCACGCGCGTTCGTCTCGATCGAAGCGCACGATGCCTTCTTCATCGAGAATGTGCAGGAACTGCACCACGTAGAAGGGGTTGCCGCCGGTCTGATCGAAAATGGCGGCGGCCAGCGGCGCGGCCGCGGCGGTTTCCACGTGCAGCGTGTCGGCCAGAAGCCGCGCGATGTCCGGGTGCCCGAGCGGCGCGAGCAGGATCGGCTGCACTGGCATGCCCGCGGCGCGCAGCGTATCGAGCACCCGGGTCAGCGCGTGCGCGGGGCCAAGTTCGTTGTCGCGGTACGCACCAACCAGCAGCAGATGGCCGAGCGCGGTGGAATTCGCGAGCCCTTCTAGCCAGCCGGCGGTGCCGGCGTCGAGCCATTGCAGGTCATCGAGAAACAGCACGAGCGGCTGCCCGGGCGAGCAGAAGGTGCCGACGAAGCGCGTCAGTACCGACTGGAAGCGCGCCTGCGCCTCTTGCGGCGGCAGCTCGGGCACCGCCGGCTGCACGCCGATCTCGCGCTCAAGCTCGGGAATCAGCTCGACGATCAGCCTGCCGTTCGCGCCGAGCGCCTCGCGCAGACGTTCGTGCCACTGCGCGAGGCAGAAGCCTGGCTCGCTGCGCAGCTGGCCAATTAGCGCGTCAAACGCCTGCGCGAGCGTCGCATACGGAATATCTCGCTGGTACTGGTCGAACTTGCCCGCCGCGAAGCGCGCGTTCGACGGCGCAAGCCTCTTCTGCAACTGCTCGACCAGACTCGATTTGCCGATCCCCGAATAGCCCGAAATCAGCACCGCCTGGACGCCGCCGTGGGTCGCCACGTGTTCGAAGGCGGCCGCGAGCTCGGCACTTTCGCGTTCGCGCCCATACAGCCGCTGCGGAATCAGCAGTCGCTCCGGCGTGTCCAACGCGCCCAGTGCGAACGGCTCGATGCAGGCCGAGTCCCGCCACGCCTGCAGACAACGGCGCAAGTCGGCTTCCACTCCCAGCGCGGTCTGATAGCGGGTCTCGGCGGACTTTTCCAACAACCGGTAGACGAGTGCCCTCAGTTGCGCGGGCACCTCGCGGCCCTGCTCGTCGAGGGGAATCGGCTCGCGCGCGATATGACAGTGGAGCCATTCCTGTGGCGACGCCGCGCGATACGGCAGTCGCCCGGTCAACATTTCGTAGAGGATCACGCCGAACGAATACAGGTCGCAGCGCGCGTCCACGTCCCGATTCATCAGTCCGGTCTGCTCGGGCGCCAGGTACCCGAGCGCGTCGACCGTGAGCGCCGGCGGTTCGCTCGACGGCCGCTCGCGGGTCGCACGCGACGCGCGGCCAAAGCCGGTTAGCGCGACGCTTTGGGCCGCCACGTCGACGAGCACGTTGGCGGGCCGCAAGTCCTTGTGGATGATGCCGCGCGCGTGCAACAGCCTGAGCGCCGCAGCGAGTTCGGCGGCGAGCGCTAGCACGCTCGCGAGCGGCAGCGAACCAGCCGGCAGCGATGCCAGCGACACCCCGCCAGGGTCGTCGAGCACCAGCGTGGCGACGCCCAGATGCTCGGTCAGCGCGTGGGGGACGGTCAACGCCGGACCCGCGAGCAGAGCGCGCAGCGCGTACGCGTGTTCGAGCCGCGCCTGGCTTTCGGCGGAGGGCTGCGCCGCGGGCGGCGTTAGCGCCAGCCACGTCTGCGCGCTGCCGGGTCGCGCCAGTCGCGCCAGCACGAACTCACCGTCGTCATACAGCGTGCGCCGTTCGAAGGGTCGCAGATCGAGCATGCGCGCTCCCCGTCAGCCCTGGGCAGTCAGCATGTAGCCGGAATTGCGCACGGTGAGCAGCAGCGATTTGTCGAAGCCGGTGTCGATCTTCTGGCGCAGCTTGCTCACATGAACGTCGATTACGTTGGTCTGTGGATCGAAGTGATATTCCCAGATGTTCTCGAGCAGCATCGTGCGCGTGACGACCTGCTCCGCATGACGCATCAGATATTCGAGCAGCTTGAATTCGCGCGGCTTCAGCGCGATCGCGCGGCCCGCGCGCGTGACCTTGCGCGACAGCAGATCGACACAGAGGTCGCCGACCTTCAGCACCGTTTCGACAAAACTGTCGCCGGAGCGGCGCGCCAGCGCGTCGAGCCGCGCGAGCACCTCGCCGAGCGCAAACGGCTTGACTACGTAATCGTCGCCGCCGGCCTTCAGCCCTCGAATGCGCTCGTCCACCTCGCCCAACGCGCTGAGGATCAGCACCGGCACCTTATTGCCGGTGGCGCGCAGCGCCGACACGATGCCGAGCCCGTCGATGCCGCCAGGTAGCATTCGATCGAGCACGATCGCATCGTATGCCTCGCTCGCCGCCAGAAACATGCCGTCGCGTCCATTGTCGGCGCAGTCGACGACATGACCCATTTCGGCCAGCCCCTTGCGCAGGAAGCCGGCGACCTGTTCATTGTCTTCGATGACCAGAATTTTCATTGGGTAGCTGTTCTAAAGCGGATGGCGCGACCGACCGGCCCGAGCCGGCTCCGATGAGTCCATTACCGAAACGGCGAGAGACAGGCGCGGCGACATCGTAGCGACGCCGACGCGCCTCGGAATTGCGCGGCCGAGGATTGCGACCGCCCATTATGCGCCAGCGGCGCGTGGGGGCGAATTGGCGGCGAATTAATTTTTTTTAACGTCGGCACGCGCCGGTGGCGCCGCTAGCGTCTGAGACCGCACATTAACGAAGCTTAATGATTCGATCATCGGCGGCCAATTCGCCCGCACATACGATGACGGTTCATCATTAGCCAACTTTGACCATGCGAACCGATGCCACCTTGAATGCCGGCACAGAAGCGCTGGCGCCCGACAGCGGACCGCGCCACAGTGTAATAGCCATCGGTGAGATCCGGATCGATCTGCAACAGCGCACGCTGCAGCGATGCAATCAGGCGCTGGCGGTTGGCTCGCGCGCCTTTGACATCCTCGCGGTGCTGGCCCAAGCGAACGGGCGCCTCGTCAGCAAGGACGAACTGATGAACGCTGTGTGGCCGCATACGTTCGTCGAAGAAAACTGTGTGCACGTCCACATGTCGGGACTGAGAAAGTTGCTCGGTGCCGATCGCGATCTGATCGTCACCGTGTCCGGGCGAGGCTATCGGCTGGTGCAGCGTCGAGAGGAAATCGCGGCTGACCGGCGCGCGCCATTCGACGCATTGCGCGGCGCCGCGGGGAGCCGGCCGGCCGGCGTGCGGGCGCTGGTGGGCCGCGACGCGATGCTCGAGACCGTAGGCGCGATGCTCGCGCGCGCGCGCGTACTGACGCTGGTCGGCATGGGCGGCGTCGGCAAATCGACGCTTGGGATCGAAGCGGCACGGCTGCTCGCAGCCCGCTCGGGCGAGCCTGTCCGCGCGATCTCGTTCGCGGGCGCGCGCGACAAGGCCGCGGTGCTCACAGCGCTGGGCCGGCACTGTGACGCGGGTCCGCGCGCACCGCTCGAACTTGCGCACCTTGCCGCGCGCCTGAGCGAGTGGCAAGGCGTATTGCTGCTCGACGACGTCGATCCGGCCATCTGTGCGGTCGCCGAACTCGTCGATGCGCTGGTGGCCGCCGGCGACCACCCTCGGCTGCTGGTTACGAGCCGCGAGCCACTGCACATCATGCCGGAGAGCGTGTTCCGGGTTGCCCCGCTCGAGATTCCTGCAGTGGACGCGCCCCCCGCCGCGCTGCGCTCCAATGCATCGGTGCAACTGTTTCTTGGCCGCGCACATGCAATGCAGGCACCACTGTGTGACGAAGGCGACGCGCTCGGCGTGATCGGCGCGATTTGCCGGCGCTTGGGCGGCGTGCCGCTCGCGATAGAACTCGCGGCGGCCAGATTGGCCGCGCTCGGACTCGACGACATCTTGAGGCATCTGGACGATCCGTTGACGCTGCTGGCGGGCGGCTACCGCACCGCGCTGCCCCGCCACCGCTCGCTGCGTGCAAATGTCGAGTGGAGTTACGCGTTGCTCGATGCGAACCAGCAGGCGTTATTGCAACGTATCGCCGGCTTCGACCGCGCGTTCCCGCTGGAGGCGCTGTGCGAGGTGGCGGACGACGCTGGACTCGCGCCGGAGCAGGCGGTGGACTGCGCAAGCCAACTCGTGGCGAAGTCGCTGTTGTGCGTCGAGTCCGGCGACCCGCGCGCACGCTTCCGTTTGCCGAACTGCGTTCGGCTGTTCGCGCTTGAAATGTCGCGCACGTCGCACGGTCCTCCGAACGATCCGCCGGGCGCTAGCGCGAACCGCGGCGCCGTCGGTGCCGCGAGCGCTCACTGAGCGCAGCATGGGTGCGTTACGCCGAGGCGCAATTGCGCAACGAGGGCTAGGCGCTGATGTCTGAGGATGAAGCATGGCTGTCGCCGTTCGGCCCTGAGCACATTAACATGCTCGAGCGCTACCCGTCTCCGTGCCCGAAGCCGTCGTGCGAGGTGAACTGCGGTCGCTGGGTGGCCGGAGCGGTCCGGATAAATCTCGATGTCATAGCTCTCCTTCAGGCCGAGGGCGTCGACGACGCTCGCAGGCAGTGTGGCGGCGAGATTAATGCCCCTTTTGCGATCTGCATGATTATCCGCGATAGATACTCCGGGGCCAATACGCTCGAGGCACGAGACGATTAGACCGCTTTCTGGGCCTGCTCTTTCGCAAGCAGTCGGGTTGAACGGTTGGGTTCATCGATTGGGTCGAATCGGCTTTCTGATGCTATGGCGGTTACCGAAGCCCAGCACATTCATCACCATTTTTGGCAACATCAGCGCGTTTTGACTTTGCAGCGGCAGAAACACAAAAACGACCGCAAACGTTGCGAGAGCTAGCCATGCACGCGCCCTCCAACCTGAAGCTGCGAACGCGGCCCAGTTCAGTATGATTACCAGACTACAACCGCGTCGTGGCCGTTGCGGCGCGCGATCCTGTACGCGCAGCAGCTTTCGCAGACCATCATGGAATCGAACACGTCCTTGCGCAGTACGTGGATGTCCTGCATGCGGCGGATATCGACGCCATCTACATTGCGCTTCCCACCTCGCTGCACTTCGACTGGAGCAAACAGGCGCTGCAGTCCGGCAAGCACGTGCTCTGTGAAAAGCCGGTCTCGATGCAGGCCAGCGAAGTCGAGGAACTGATCGCGTTGCGCGACCATACTGGCAAGCTGTGCGCCGAGGCCTTCATGGTGGCACACCACCCACAATGGAGCTACGTGCGTGACAACGAAGACCCCAGCGCGCTGAAAAACGATCGAGCCCTCGGTGGCGGTGGCGTCCGGGACATCGGCGTGTATCCCGTTGTGACGACGCGCCTTGCTACGGGACTCGAACCGCATTGCGTGCACGCGACGGTCGAGATCGATCCTCGCTTCGGCACCGACCGGTTCGCGTCGGCCAGGATAGCCTTCCCCGGCTTCGACCTGCGCTTTTACTGCGCTACCCAACTCGCTCGCCGGCAGCAGATGACCTTTCACGGAACACGTGGCTGGCTCGCGCTGGATGCGCCGTTCAATCCGGGGGTCTACGGCCAGGCCGATGTGCATCTTCGCACCGACGAGAGGGCTTCAATCGAAACCAAAACCTTCGACGGTTTCGACCAATACCAGCTCATGGTCGAAGATTTCGCCGAAGTGGTGCTGGGGAAGCGCCCCACGCCGCGTTTCACGCTGGAAAACTCGCTCGGGAATCAACGCGTCATCGATCAGATTCTGCGTTGATCCAGACTAGTGCGACCTGAACGATGGCCGGACCTCAAGGGTATTCGACATTTATGCTGGCTCGGTCGCCGCTTCGTGTCCGCCAGAAAGTTGCTGAGGCGACCCACCGCTCGACGCTCGTCGTCGCCCTCGGCGCGCAACAGGATCTGCTCGTTCTGTTTCGCATCAAGCAGCATCAGCTTTACGGCACTCTTTGCATCTCCCCGCTCGTAGCCGCGCTCCGATTTCAGCGAGCAGGAAAGGGCTTTCGCCAGTTTGACGAATTGCGTGGCGGGTCAGAGCACCGCGGCGCGAGTTCCCGGCGGAGTATTTAGATAAGTCTTCTTATCACAAGGCATTCATTAATGCGCTAAACTCCAGCGCATGAAAACGCGTCCCGACCGCCTCCCCTCTCCCGCTGCCGCCTTCCCCGGCTTCCCCGCAGCCGATGAACTCGCCGTGCTGCGCGCATGGTACGAGGGCCTGCCGGTTCGCCAGGCCGTGGCGCGCTATCTGCCCTCCGCACTTGGCGACGGCAGGTCCGCGCGCGGCGTGCTCGGGCGCATCCGGCGCACGCTCGTGGCCATCGCGCGGACCGCGCATCGCGACGATCTCGCGGCCCTGCTCGCCCATGCTGTCGAACAACGCGCGCAGCACGCAAAGGCGGTCGCGCAGGCCATCGAGACCTTGCGCACCGCGCGCCCTCCCGAGCCGCAGATCGCCGACGACATTGCGCAGTGGTTCGCGCCGCGCGCCGTGCGGGTGCTGCACGCACACGGCATCACCACGCTCGCCGATCTCACCGTGCGCATTCCACGCCGCCGCCAGTGGTGGAAGGCCGTCCCCGGGCTCGGCATGGCGAGCGCCCGCGCCATCGAGGCCTTTTTCGCGGCATGGCCCGCACTCACCGAAAAGGCCAGCGCGCTCATCGTGACGAGCCAGCGCGGGGACATCGCACCATGGGAATCGCTGAAACTGCCGCACGAAGTCGACGGTTCTGAAGGCACGTTCCGCGCCCCGCGCGCGACCTGCACGCTCGACGCCTCCAACGACTATGAGGCCGTGCAGAGCTGGCTCTCGCTGCACGAATCGCCCGCCACACAGCGCACTTACCGCAAGGAGGCCGAGCGGCTCATCCTCTGGGCGATCCTCGAACGCGGGCGGGCGCTCTCTTCGCTCACGACCGAAGACGCCATCGCCTACCGCAGCTTCCTGCGCCATCCCGCGCCTCGCGGGCGCTGGATCGGACCGGTGCGCCCGCGCTCGTCGCCCGCATGGCGGCCGTTCAACGGCAGCCTTTCGGCCCGCTCGGTCGCGCATGCGCTCTCGATTCTCGGCGCGCTGTTCCGCTGGCTCGTCGAACAGCGCTATGTGCTTGCCAATCCGTTTTCGGGCGTGAAGGTGCGCGGCGGCAGCACGGCAACGGCGCTCGATGCCTCGCATGCCTTCACCGAAGGCGAATGGGCGTTGACGCGCACCCTCGCCGATGGCCTCGAGTGGTCATACGGCTGGGCGAAACCCGCCGCGCAGCGGCTGCGCTTCCTGCTCGACTTCGGCTACGCCACGGGGCTGCGCGCGAGCGAGCTCATCAGCGCCACGCTGGGCCACGTGGAGACCGACGCGCGCGGCGATCACTGGCTGCGCGTGACGGGAAAGGGCGGCAAGCTCGCACGCGTGGCGCTGCCGCCGCTTGCCTGGGAGGCGCTCGCGCGCTATCTGGCCGAGCGTGAGCTGCCGGTCCTGCCCGTACGCTGGAACCCGGCGACGCCCGTTATCGGCAGTCTCGACGGGGGTAGCAGCGCCGACAGCGGCGCCGACAATCACACCAGCATCAGCAGCGTGCGGCTGTGGGGCGTGCTGCGGCGTTTTTTCCGGCTCGCGGCCGATGCCATCGAAGCCGACCACCCGCCCCTCGCAGAAAAGCTGCGCCGCGCGAGCCCGCACTGGATGCGCCACACGCACGCAACGCACGCGCTGGGTCGCGGCGCGGAACTCACCACCGTGCGCGACAACCTTCGGCACGCGTCGGTGTCGACGACCTCGATCTACCTGCACAGCGATGAAGTCAAGCGGGCGCGCCAGATCGGCGATGCTTTCGTGGTGCGGAAGTAAGACCGGGCCCGGGCCAGAAAGCCCCCTCCCGGGCCGCTTCGCGCCGTGCCTTTACGCCTCCATATCGCTGTACTCGACACCATTGACTCGCCGCTTCGGTTCACGCGTACGCTGCCGCGTCTCCCAGCCTTCGGCCAGTCCCACCTCCGCATCCGATGGCGGCAGCATCGGCTTGCCGCGCATCAGATCGGATGCACGTTCCGCGAGCATGATGGTCGGCGCGTTGAGGTTGCCGTTCGGCTCGGTCGGAAACACCGACGAGTCGATCACACGCAAGCCCGTCATGCCACGCACACGCAACTCGGAGTCCACCACGGCCATGTTGTCCTCACCCATTCGGCACGAGCCGCATGGGTGCATGGTGCTTTCCAGATTCGCGCGCACGAACGCGTCGATCTCGTCGTCGGTCTGCACGGCTGGGCCCGGTGCCAGTTCGACGTCGCGGAAACGGTCCATCGCCGGCTGGCCGATAATCTCGCGCGTAAGCCGCACACAACGCCTGAAGCCCTCGCGATCCTCTTCACGGTCCAGATAGTTGAACTGGATCTCGGGATGGACGTAAGGGTCCCCCGTCGTGAGCCGCAGGTGACCACGGCTTTTCGGCTTGTTCGGCCCGGTCAGCACCATGAAGCCGTGGCCCCTGAACGGTTTGTCGCCGTCGTATCGCATCGCGGCCGGCAGAAAATGAAACTGGATGTCGGGCCAACGCAGCCCCGCCTCGGAGCGGATGAATCCGCCTGCCTCGAAATGGTTGCTCGCGCCCAGGCCATCCTTGAACAGCAGCCAGCGCAATCCGATCAGGAACTTGTGCCAGGGGTCCATCTGGCCATTCAACGTAACCGGCTCCTTGCACGCGTACTGGATGTAGATCTCAGCGTGATCCTGCAGATTCATGCCGACGCCCGGCAATGCGTGCCTGACGTCCACACCCGCCTCGCGCAATACGTCGGCAGGCCCGATGCCGGAGCGCTGCAGCAGATGCGGTGAGCCGATCGGCCCGGACGAGATCAGCACTTCGGCGCGGCAGCGCGCCGTGTGCGTGACGCCGCCCCGGTCGTAGACCACGCCGACCGCGTGCTTGCCCTCGACGATCACATGCCGCGTCATCGCATTCGTGACGACATGCAGGTTGGGCCGGCTCATCGCCGGGCGCAGGTAGGCGTTCGCCGTGGACCAGCGCACGCCGTCCTTCACCGTCATGTGCATCGCGCCGAACCCTTCCTGCATGTGGCCGTTGCAGTCGTCGGTGTGAATATAGCCGGCCTGCACGCCCGCATCGATCCATGCGCCGTACAGCGGGTTCTTCATGTTGTTGCCGTTGTTCGTGGAGAGCGGGCCGTTCGATCCGCGATACTGGTCGCCACCGAATTTGTACGTTTCCGCGCGGCGGAAGTACGGCAGGCAGTTGCGGTAGCCCCAGCCGCGCGCGCCCAGCTCCTCCCATTCGTCGAAGTCGTAAGCGTGGCCGCGGACGTAGACGAGCCCGTTGATCGACGACGAACCGCCGAGCACCTTGCCGCGCGGGCAATGCAGCTGGCGTCCGTTCAGATGCGGCTCCGGCGCGGTCTGATATTTCCAGTTGAATTTGCGCGTGTTCATCGGCATCGAGAATGCGCTCGGCATCTGGATGATGATGCTGCGATCGCTGCCGCCGTACTCGAGCACCAGCACGCTGACCGATGGATCCTCGGTGAGCCGGTTGGCCAGCACGCAGCCTGCCGATCCTGCGCCAACGATGATGTAGTCGTATTGCCCGCTTTCCATGATCAATCCTTGATTCGTAATCCGTACGATAGTGCGCCTAGAAGCGCTGGTCGCCCGTGGTGTACTGAGGCATGGCCTTTTCGATTTGCGTGATGAGCGCGTCCTCGCGGCGAAGATCGAGCGAGCGGCTCAACAGGTAATACACAATGGCCGAGACGAACAGCCCAACCAGCCACGCGAGGTCCACGCTGCCCATCGCCCGCGCAAACGGGCCGACATAGACTTCGCTGGAGCCGTCGAAGATGCAGAAGAACGGGATCATCGCGGCAAACCCTATCGCATACGACATCAGGCCACGCGCGCCCCATGTGCCGTAGATGTTCTTGTGCGGCAGGAAAAAGTGCGGAATGGCGTAGCGGCCCTTGCGCACGAAGAAGTAGTCGGTGAGGTTCACGGCGGTCCAGGGCACGAGGAAATAGAGCATCACGACGAGATAGATGTTCAGGACCGAGAGCCCCTTGCCGGACGTATAGATGCTGAGCGCGACGCCAAGCTGGAGCAGCACGACGAAGAGGATCGCCAGAACGCGCACGCGGGCGGTGGGCTCGATCTTCCTGAACGAATCGAGGCCTGTGATTGCCGTGAGCTTGGCGCTGTAGATGTTCATTGCAATCACCGGCAGGAACGCCACGATCGTGACCGCCACCACCACGCTCCCGAGGCGAGGCGACAGGTCGCTGCCCACCTGGTTGAGCGCCACGAGCACGTCGGTGGCGTGCAGGTGGTCTCCGAGCCAGCCGCCCACTGCGATCATCCAGGCGCCCGAGAGCGACGCCCCGAGGAAGACGGCGGCAATCAGCCGGCCGCTCGGCGTGTTCTTCGGCAGATAGCGCGAATAGTCGGACACATAAGGGGCGTAGGCGATGTTGTAGCTCGCCGCGGCTGCAAACTGCGTGATGAACCCCGTCCAGTTAAAGCCAAGCGGCGCGGGGGCCGGCATGCCGGGCGCAGCCGCCGGCAACGGGAGATCGGGCACCCAGTGCAGCAGCACAGCAAGGGTGACGATGCCATAGAGCGGCAGTGAGAGATACAGCGCCCACTTGAAGCTGCGATGCATCCAGTCGTGTCCGAGAATTGCGAGGACTGCGGCGGGTACGGTGACAGTCAGGGCCACCTTGAGCGGGTCCCAGCCGAACAGTGCCTTCAGGCCCTGCATCATCAGCACGAGGTTGACGATGTTGAAGCCCGCAAACACGAACAGCGTGGCGAGCAGCACGAGCACTACGCCGCGATAGCCGAACTGCGCGCGCGACTGGATCATCTGCGGCAGGCCCAGATGCGGGCCCTGGGAGCCATGAAACGCCATGAACAACGTGCCGAACATGATGCCCAGCGTGCCGGCGACGGTGGTCCAGAGCGCGTTCAGACCTACGCTCGGCCCAACGAAACCAATGGTCATCGTGAAGAACGTGAAGTTGCCGAGAAACCAGAACGGCCCCTGACGCGATAGCCGGTCCGTCCGCTCGCTTTCCGGAATGAAGTCGATCGAATGCCCCTCGATCGCGCCGTGCTCGCCTGCGGCGGCGATTGGTGCTGCGACTCTGTCGTTTGCTTCCATCGTGTGCCCCATGTCGTAATGGACGATGCTGCGTTAGGTCGGAACGCCCGGGATGCGGCCCGTGAGACCGGGCCGCCCCGCCGCGTGCCAACGACTGATCACCGGCGCTGCGTTACGCGTCGTTCAGTGTGATCCAGACGGCTTTCGTCTCCATCAGGGAGTCGAACTGCTCGGCGCCGAGGTCCTTGCCGAAGCCGGATTCCTTGACGCCGCCGAACGGCATCGCCGGATCGATCGTGCCATGCGCATTCACATAGACACTGCCGGCACGCAGCTGCGGCACCAGTGTGTGCACGCGGTTCAGGTCGCGCGAATAGATCGCGGCAGCGAGACCATAGGGTGTGTCGTTAGCGAGCGCCACAGCCTCGCCAAGCTCGTCGAACGGCGCGCTCACGAGCACAGGCCCAAAAATTTCCTCCTTGACGATGCGCATGGTCGGGCGGCAATGCGCGAAGATCGTTGGTTGAACGAAATAGCCCGTTCCTTCCACATTGCGCCCTCCGTACACCAGCTCCGCGCCTTCACGGCGGCCTGCCTCGACATAGGACGTCACGCGCGCCTTCTGCTGCGCCGAAACGAGCGGACCGACGAAGCAGTTGCGATCGAGGCCCGGCGCGATCTTGAGCGTGCGGGTGTAGTCGATCAGCGCAGCGAGGAAGTGCTCGTGGACGTTGCGCTGCACGTAGACGCGGCTGCCCGCGTCGCACACCTGCCCGGCGTTGAAGAACATGCCGTTTGCGACCGCACGCGCGGCAGCCTCGATGTCCGCGTCGTCGAGCACGAGCACCGGCGACTTGCCGCCCAGCTCCAGCGTGACGCGCTTGATGCCTTCGACGGCCGCGCTGCCAACGTCTCGGCCCACCGCCGTGGAGCCCGTGAACGTCACCTTGTCGATGCCAGGATGCCGCGCCATCGCGGCGCCGATCACGTTGCCGAGCCCGGTTACGACATTCACCACGCCGTCCGGTATGCCGGCCTCCTGCAAGAGCTGTGCGAAGCGCAGCGTCGAGAGCGAGGTCAGCTCCGCGGGCTTGATCACGGCCGTGCAGCCTACGGCGAGCGCCGCGGCCAGCTTCCACGCCATCGTCTGCAGCGGGAAATTCCACGGCACGATGATGCCGATCACACCCACCGGCTCCTTGCGCGTATAGGCAAGGTAGTTGCCGGGCAGCGAGGGCTCGACGGTGCGCCCGTGCAGCTTGGAGGCCCAGCCCGCGAAATAGCGGAAGGTATCGACGGTTCCCTGGACATCCACGTCGCGCGCATTCGCCACCGACTTGCCGACGTCGATCGACTCGATCTCGGCGAGCTCGTCCGCGTGAGTTTCGATCAGGTCGGCGAGACGGTGCAGCAGGCGCTCGCGTTCGAGCGGCTTCAGACGCCGCCAGGCACCTCCGTCGAACTGCGCGCGCGCCGCCGCGACTGCACGATCGAGGTCGCCTCTGGTGGCGAGCGGAATCTGCGTGATGACGCCCTCCGTGGAGGGCTCGACCACGTCGAGCACCTCGCCCGCGCCGCCCGGCACGAAGGCGCCGTCGATGAACATGCGCTGGGGCTGCTCGAGAAAGCGCCGGGTCTCTTCGCGCACACCGAAGCGCTCCAGATAATTGCTAACGATGGATTGCAAGGTTGTCTCCTGATCTGGCGCGGCGTCGTGTGAGCGCACCGCGCATTTGGGTTTGCGTGCCGTTGCCGGTGTCGATGCCTCAGCGCCGATGCTCGCTGCGTGCGTGAAAGATGAAGCCGATGGAATTCAGCAGCAGCTGTGCCGCGAGAATCGGCGTAGTGCCTGCCGGGTCGTATGCGGGAGCCACCTCCACGAGGTCCATGCCCACGACGTTGCCGTGGCTGCGGCGCGCGAGTCCCTGGATGATTTCGAGCACTTCGTAGTAGGTGAAGCCGCCATGGCTCGGCGTTCCCGTGCCCGGTGCGATGGACGGATCGAAGCCGTCGATGTCGATCGTGATGTAGTAGGCCCGGCCTTCAGGAATCCGCGCCAGCACGCCCTCCGCCCCGAGCCGGCGCACGTCGCGCACGGAGAGAATGTCGGAGCCCGCTGCGCGCGCGGCGTCGTAATCGCTGCGGTTCGACGACGAAACGTTACGGATGCCGAGTTGCGTCATGCCGCTGATGTGCTGCATTTCCGAGGCACGCCGCAGCGGATTGCCGTGCCCGTAGCGCACGCCATGCCGCTCGTCGACGAAATCCAGATGCGCGTCGAAGTGCACGATGTGGATCGGACCGCGTCCCTCGAACGCCTGGATCACGGGCGCGTGAATCGAATGATCGCCGCCCAGCGTCACAGGCATCGCGCCGTTCGCGAGAATCTTGCGCACCGCGCTTTCGATGTTGGCATTGCTCGCGGCCATGTCGGTATGGACGATGTCGGCGTCCCCCACGTCGACCATGCGCACTTGGTCGCGCGTCAGATAGAGCGCGTCGTCTTCGTGATCGTACACGCCCGAGTGGCCGAACGAGAACAGCGTGGACGCCTCGCGGATGCTGCGCGGCCCGAAGCGCGCGCCCGAACGCCATTGCGTACCCATATCGTTCGGCGCGCCAAGGATCGCCACGTCGGCATCGATACGGTCCCAGTCGAGGCAGACCGGTGATTTCGCGAACGTGCAATGTCCCACGAACGGTAAGTCGAGCCGCCCGGTTTCGTACGTGTTGCCCGGCATGAGTGTCTCCGTGTGTGAATGGCCAGGTCATCCAGCCAAGGATCGGTGTACGACCCGGTTTTTGTCGGGCCGCCGTTTTGAGACACTATGTGCGCAATCTTTTTGAACAGAAATCCCAGGGATCAGATGTTCATATCGGAATTTCCGAAGCAAGCGATCAGGGGGAACGCAGGCAATGATTCAACTGCAGGACGTGGATCTCAAGCTAATCAGGGTTTTCATGCATGTCGTGCGATGCGGCGGCTTCTCCGCGGCCCAGGCGACCCTGAACGTCAGCCAGTCGACCATCAGCGAGCAGATGACCACGCTCGAAACGCGTCTCGGCCTCAAGCTGTGCGAGCGCGGCCGCGGCGGCTTCCGTCTCACCGAGCACGGACTCGCGACCTATGAGGCAGCCCAGCGCCTGCAGGTCGCCGTGGAGGCGTTCTGCATGGAAACGGACGCGTTAAAGCAACATATCGCGGGAAGGCTCTACCTCGGCATCATCGACAACACGGTGACGGATACCGCTTCGCCGCTGCCGCAGGCGTTGCAGAAGTTCGTCTCGCGCGGTGACGACGTGCACGTCGACGTCTATATCGGCATGCCAGCGGAACTCGAGGAGCGGGTGCTGGACGGCAGGCTGCATGTCGCGATCGGGCATTTCCCGATACACGTGCCAGGCCTGAACTACACCGAGCTCTATCTCGAGCCCGACGGTCTCTATTGCGGCAGGGGGAACCCGCTCTTTGCGAGCGCACGGGAAGGCGGCGACCAGACCGAAGCGATCGCCGCGAGCCGCATCGCCGCGCGCGGCTACCTGCAGCAGCACGATCTGAAGATGCTCAGCGCGAGCAAAGCCGCGGCGACCGTCGACAACGTCGAGGCGCAGGCGATCTTGATCCTTTCCGGCGCGTATATCGGATTCCTGCCTAACCACTACGCAACACGTTGGGTCGAGCGCGACGAAATGCGGCGAATCGGCCCCGGGCAATTTGGCATGCAGTCGCCGTTCTGCGCAGTGACGCGCCGGGCTTCCGCTGTGCCTTCGATCCTGCAGGCGTTCATGGTCGATCTGCATGAAGTCTGGCTGAGCGAGCGACCGGGCAAACACGAGGACGAAACGAAGCCTGCACGCCGCAGGTAAAGGCGGCGCGGCATGTCCGGCAACCGCGAAGACGCATGAAATGGCGCTCGCACGCCGTGGGCATGCGGGCGGCCATTGCGCCGCAGGCTGCTCTCAGGACACCGCGAGGCGCACTCCCCGTGAACTGCCGGCGGCGCCCTCGATCAGCGCGGCGACGTTCTCCGCCGTTGCCGCCGACAAAGTCCAGCCGAGGTGCCCGTGCCCCGTGTTGTAGAACACGCCCGGCATGCGTCCCCTGCCGACCTTCGGCAGCATGCTCGGCAACATCGGCCGTAGGCCCGCCCACGGAATCACGCGCGAGGTGTTGATCTGCGGGAACAGGCTTCGGGTCCACTCGACGAGCGGCGCGACGCGATCCGCGCGGATGTCGCGGTTGAAGCCGTTGATCTCGGCCGTTCCGGCCACGCGGAACCGGTCGGCGCCCAGCCGACTCGTGACGATCTTGGCGCTCTCGTCGAGCAGGCTGACCCACGGCGCGGCGCGCTGGCTGATCTCGTCGTCGAGACATACGGTGATCGAATAGCCTTTTACCGGATAAACGTTCACGTGGTCGCCCAACATCGACGCGAATGCACGGCTGTTCACGCCCGCGCAGACGACGATTCGGTCGAACGCTTCGTCATGCGAATTACCTTGTTCCAGCGTGGAGAGCGTGAAAGCGCCGTCCGAACCGCGCCGGATTGCATCGATCTGCGTGTCGTAATGGAACTCGACGCCGAGCCGCACGCACGCGTTCGCAAGGCCGCGCGTGAACTTGTGGATGTCGCCGGTGGAATCGGATGGCGTGAAGAAGCCGCCGAAAAAAGCGCCCTCCAGTGCCGGTTCGATCTGCCGGATCTCGGCTGCCGTCACGGGCCGGCGATCGAGTCCGCCTTCGTTCAGGATGGCGTTGACCTTCGAGGCCGTGTCGAAGCTCTTGCGGTCCTTGTAGATGTGCAGGATGCCGCGCTGCTCCAGGTCGAACTCGATCCCTTCCTTGCGCGCCGTGTCGAACAGGTGCTCACGGGCCGCAATCGCGAGGCGCACCGTCTCGAGCGTGTTCGCGCGATAGTTTGGGATCTGCCGCAGGAACTCGGCCATCCACGTGTATTTGTGCCAACCTGGCAGCGGATTCACGAGCAGCGGCGCGTCACGCGTGAGCATCCAGCGCAGGCCTTTGAGGACCGTGGCGGCGCTGTTCCAGACTTCGGCGTTGCTCGCGGACAGCTGGCCGCCATTCGCGAAGGAGGTCTCCATCGCGCTATAACGATGGCGTTCGAACACCGCAACGCGAAAACCACGTTTTGCAAGGGCGTAAGCGGTCGTGACGCCGGTAATTCCGGCGCCAATGATGGCGATTCGTGACATGACATGGTCCCGATTAGATTGAGCACTGTCGTTTCCGACACCAGTGCCCCATCTGTCCATGGACCTGAGAGTTTCTTCCTGCCGCGCGCTCGATCCGGCGGGCAGGAATCTCCTTCGGTGGGCGCGTTCGCGCCGCTCTCCAGATGTTCTCGCCGCAGGGGTCCTTTTGCCTGAGAGTTTCCGGGGCGGTTGCTCCGTCGGCGCCGTCACACGCTTTCGCAGTGACGGTCTCTCCCGCTGCAGCTCATCGAACAGTGCAAAGATAGCGGCAAGATAATCGGCCTGCAAGCGGTATTTTTCACGGTCAATTGTGCTGAGCGACGTTTGAAAGGCTCGTCAAGCGCCCATGAGTCGCTGTCGCTTCCGACTTGCGCACACAAACAGCACGGGCAGTCGCTTGCCAACCCGAAGCTGCAGATCAGCAAGCGAGGAAACCTGCCATTGGAACGCCCGCAATACTCCGGATCCCGACGAAGAAGCTACGCACGGAATTCGGCCATTGCTGACGCTCAGGTGTCGCCCCTCGTGAGGCAGCTTCAGGCGCAGTCCCGTCATTCAAACCTCCACGACCACGAATTTCGGGTCTAACTCTCAGCGGATGCGTACTTGCGCCCCCCTTCGGTCATTCAAGCTTGTGTAGTCTCGATGTCCGTTCAGGACGTCACACCGGCCACTCAGATATTTGCGCGATCAGCGGCGGTAGCGTACGAGACCTGGCTAGCTCTATTGTCAGCCGCCACGGCTTGTGCGCGTGACGCACTTTCGCGACCGAAAGCCAGATGGGCGCCGGTTAGACTGCGCTTGCCACCGCCCGCGGCGATCGTATCGCACACGCCTCCCTCACTCGAGGTCAAGCCGCGCCCCCATCTCGACTACACGGTTAGGCGGCACCTTCAGGTGGTTGGTCGCGTCCAGTTCATTTTTGCGCAGCAGAATAAAGAGACTCAACAGCAAACGGCGGCCGGGATTCAGCTTCCTTGATACCGTGAGCGACTCGCGCCCGAGGTAAAACGAGGTGGTCATCGCGTCGTACGCCTCTCGTCCGGCTTTCTGCAAGGCTTGTTCAAGTAGGTCCGGCACGTCGAGCGACTCCAGATAACCGTAGCGCCCCACAATGCGAATGAAGCCCTGATCGAAGCACTGCACATCGAACCGGTCCTCCTGCGATACGCGTGGTATCTCCTCGGTCAGCAAGGTCAGCAGAATCACCTGCCGGTGGAGCACCTGATTGTGCTTCAGGTGGTGCAGCAGTGTGGTGGGCACCGAGTCACCGGCGGCCATCAGAAACACGGCTGTGCCCGTAACGCGGTATGGCGTGTCTCTCGCGAGACTTGCGATAAAGACGTCGAGCGGCAAGCCCGAATCACCCCGTGAGCGGCGCATCGCCCGTAGCCCGACCAGCCAGGCTGTCGATACCAGAAACGTGAGGCCGCCGATCGCGAGAGGTAGCCAGCCGCCGTCCGCAAACTTCAACGCATTGGCCGCGACAAACGCTGCGTCCACCACCATGAAAACCCCGGCGACGAGTCCGACGCGCCACACAGGCCACTTCCACCGCACGTGCGCGAATGCCGCGAAAAGCATGGTCGTGATCGCCATGGTGGTCGACACCGCAATGCCAAACGCCGCCGCAAGACTGTCCGAGGAGCGGAAGAGCAGTACCACGCCAATGGTCCCGGCCATGAGCAGCCAGTTCAGACCGAGCAGGTAGATCTGTCCGGCCGTGCTCGACGACGTGTGCCTGACCGTCACGCGAGGCGAAAGGCCGAGTTGTGCCGCCTGTCGCGTGAGAGAAAAGACTGCGGAAATCAGTGCCTGCGCCGCGACGATGGTCGCGAGCGTTGCCAGGACCACCATGGGATACAGTCCCCACGTGGGGACGGTCGTATAGAAGGGCCGCGATGCTGCGCCGGGATTGCGCAACAGAAGCGCGCCCTGTCCGAGATAGCTGGCAGTCAGCGCGGGCAGTGCCAACCCGTACCAGGCCAGACGTATGGGTCTGGCGCCAAAGTGCCCCATGTCGGCGTACAGCGCCTCGCCGCCGGTCAGGCACAGCACCACGGCTCCCAGCGCGAGAAAGCCCCGGAAACCGTTGTGCATGAAGAAGATGGCACCGTTGATGGGGTTGAACGCTGCAAGAATGCCGGGCGCTTCCGCAATGGATGCAACGCCGAGGACGAAGATCACGACAAACCAGATGGCTAGTACCGGACCGAATGCCACCCCGACCTTGCCCGACCCGAGGGGCTGAACGGCGAAGAGCGCGACGAGGATCACCACCGTGATCGGCACGACATAGTGCGAGAAGGCCGGTGTCGCGATCTCGATCCCTTCCACCGCGCTGAGCACGGAGATCGCCGGCGTGATGACGCCGTCGCCATACAGCATCGCCGTACCGAACATCGCGAGGAACACCCAACGCAGCGCAGCCCGCCGTGTCTCTCGTCCGGTACGCTCTCCCACCAGCAATGCGAGCAGTGCCAGCAATCCGCCTTCGCCGTGGTTGTCGGCCTGCATCAGAACGAGAACGTACTTGACGCTCACCATGAGGATCAGCGACCACAGGAAGAGGGAAACGATTCCCACCACGTTTTCCGGCGTCGCGGCCACGCCACGCGCACCATTGAACGCTTCCTGCAATGCGTAGAGAGGACTCGTGCCCAGGTCGCCGAAGACGATGCCGAGCGCGGCGAGTGCGAGCGATGCCATAGCGGTGGCTGCGTGGGCGGACGGCGGCGCATGGGGAGGACTTGTGTTCTTTCCGCGCTGGTCAGCCGGTTCGACGCTGGCGTTAGTTGGGTTCGACATGTTAACCAAGCTTGGGTCGTTTAAAACCACTGCAAATCGCAGCCATCCGTGCGCGGATTTTGCACCAGTTCCGTCCCACTGTCGCTGGTCGCGTACATCACACGCAAAGGTCATTCAGGCTCTTCCGCCATAGAGAGAGAGCCAAAGCCGATGAATTAAACAGCTTACGCAATTCGCCCCTTGCCACGCACCTGCCGCGCAGGTTCCTATCGTTGGCCACCCTTCCCATATATTCAATATTTACAGCTTTTTTATTCCCGGTTGCCTAGTCTTTTCATGACCATTACAAAGGTCTGACTTCGCGTCATCGTTTCCGATCAGCCAGGGGAAAAGAAATGGACCTGATCTACATCGTCGGCATTGTCGCTTTCCTCGGGCTCAGTGCCGCGCTTGTCGTCGGTTGCGAGAAACTCTACGGGCGTGCACCGGGAGGCCGGCCATGACCGCGTGGATGATCTGGCTCGCCGCCGCGGCGACGCTTCTCCTGCTCGTGTACCTCGTGTACGCGCTACTGCGCGCGGAGGAACTCGAATGAATACCTACAACGTACTCCATGTCGTACTTTTCATCGTTGTCCTGACTGCCATCGCCATTCCGCTTGGTCACTACATGACCTCGGTGTTCGATGGCACATCTGTCGTCGTCCGCAAGATCGGACGGCCGGTCGAGCATCTCCTCTATCGGCTTGCTGGGGTGGATCCCGACGCAGAAATGTCGTGGAAGCACTACGCGTTCGCGGTCCTGCTGTTCAACGCGCTGGGCGCATTGGCGGTGTATGGATTCCTGCGCCTGCAGCAATGGCTGCCCGCGAATCCGCAAGGCTTCGGCCCCATGACGCCCGATGCCGCATTCAATACGGCAGTGAGTTTCACCACCAACACGAACTGGCAAAACTACACGCCGGAAATGACGGTGAGCTATCTCACGCAGATGACGGCGCTCGCGGTTCAGAACTTCCTTTCCGCTGCTACTGGCATTGCCGTGGCCGTTGCGCTCATACGAGGGTTTGCGCGCCACACGACAAAGACGATCGGCAATTTCTGGGTCGACCTGACGCGCTGCACGCTGTACATCCTCATGCCGATCGCGTTCGTCCTTGCGCTGGTGTTCGTGAGTCAGGGGGCGATCCAGAACTTCAGGGCATACGTGGACGTACCGACGCTCCAGGTCACGACGTACCAGGTGCCAAAGACCGACGCACAGGGCAACCCGCTCAAGGATGCAAAGGGCAACCCCGTGATGCAGGACATGAAGGCGGACAAGCAGACGATTGCGATGGGGCCGCTGGCCTCCCAGGAAGCGATCAAGATGCTCGGCACCAACGGTGGCGGCTTTTTCAATGGCAACTCCGCGCATCCCTTCGAGAACCCGACGCCGTTGGCGAATTTCATCCAGATGATCGCCATGTTGTGCATTGGCGCGGCGCTGTGCATCGTTTTTGGCCGCATGGTCGGCGACAAACGGCAAGGCTATGCCGTGCTTGCGGCCATGACCATCGCATTCGCGATCGGATGCTGGGGTGAGATCTCATCCGAGCAGGCGGGCAATCCGTTGTTCACCTCGTTGCGCGTCGACCAGACCAGGTCGCCGTTGCAGACCGGCGGCAACATGGAAGGCAAGGAAGTCCGGTTCGGTATTGCCGACTCGGGCATCTTCACGGTCGCCACGACGTCAGCATCGTGCGGCGCGGTCAACAACATGCACGATTCGCTCACGCCAATGGGCGGTTTCGTACCGATCCTGATGATGCAGCTGGGCGAGGTCGTCTATGGCGGCGTGGGATCCGGGCTTTACGGGATGCTGGTATTCGCACTTCTCGCCGTGTTCATCGCCGGTTTGATGATCGGTCGCACACCTGAATATGTCGGCAAGAAGATCGAATCGTACGAAATGAAGATGGTGTCGATCGCGGTCCTCGTCATGCCAATGATCGTGCTCGTCGGCGCGTCGATCGGGGTGCTGTCACCGCTGGGTACCGCGGGTATCTCCAATCCCGGCCCGCACGGATTCTCCCAGATTCTCTACGCGTTTACCTCGGCCGCTAACAATAACGGCAGCGCGTTTGCCGGGCTTTCCGTCAATACGCCGTTCTATAACGTGCTGCTGGCTATCGCCATGTGGCTTGGCCGCTTCGTGCCGGTCGTCGCGGTGCTTGCCGTCGCGGGCTCGCTCGCCCAAAAGAAGCGCATTGCCGTGACAGAAGGGACCTTACCGACGCACGGTCCGCTGTTCGTCGTGCTGCTGCTCGGGGCCGTGCTTCTGATCGGCGCGCTGACGTTCGTGCCTGCGCTTGCACTGGGGCCCGTTGCCGAGCATCTGTCGATGATTGCAGCTCACTGAGTACGAGGAAAGCATGACTACGCTCACTCAACCGCCTGCCCATCGCCCGGACAATCTTGGTCAGGCACGCACGGCTGCGCGCTCGATGTTCGACCCCGTGCTCGTCAAGCCCGCAATCGCCGAGTCCTTCATAAAGCTCAAACCGCGTACGCAGTTGCGCAATCCCGTGATGTTTTGCGTATACGTCGGCAGCATCCTGACGACGATACTCTGGTTTGCCGCGCTCGCCGGTCAGGCCGAGGCGCCGGCGGGCTTCATCCTCGCCATTGCGTTGTGGCTGTGGTTCACCGTGCTCTTCGCCAACTTTGCGGAAGCGCTTGCCGAGGGCCGCTCCAAGGCGCAGGCAGCGTCGCTGCGCAGCGCTAAGCACAACGTGACGGCGAAAAAGCTCAGCGACCCGCATCCGAAATCGCCCGTCACGGTCATGGCCTCCACCGATCTGAGGAAAGGCGATGTGGTGCTGGTTGAGACGGGGGACACCATTCCTGCTGACGGCGAGGTCATTGAGGGCGTTGCGTCCGTTGACGAGTCGGCCATTACGGGTGAATCCGCGCCGGTGATCCGCGAATCGGGCGGCGACTTTTCATCGGTGACGGGAGGCACCCGCGTGCTGTCGGACTGGATCGTCGTACGGGTTTCGGTGAATCCCGGAGAGGCATTTCTCGACCGGATGATCGCGATGGTCGAAGGGGCGAAGCGTCAGAAAACACCGAATGAGATCGCGCTGACGATCCTGCTGGTGGCGCTCACGCTCGTGTTGCTGTTCGCGACGGCGACCCTGCTGCCGTTCTCGATTTTCTCCGTGGCAGCCGCGCAGGCAGGCCACGTCGTGACCATTACGGCACTCGTTGCCCTGCTGGTCTGCCTGATTCCCACCACCATCGGCGGGCTGCTTTCTGCAATCGGCGTAGCGGGCATGAGCCGCATGATGCAGGCGAACGTGATTGCGACGTCGGGGCGCGCCGTTGAGGCCGCGGGTGACGTCGACGTGCTGCTGCTGGACAAGACGGGCACCATCACGTTGGGCAACCGGCAGGCGGCCGCCTTCATACCGGCTCCTGGCGTTTCGGAGCAGGACCTGGCGGACGCGGCGCAACTGGCGTCGCTTGCCGACGAAACTCCGGAAGGCCGCAGCATCACTGTGCTTGCCAAGCAGCGCTTCAATATCCGGGAGCGCGACATGGGCGCGCTGCACGCCACGTTCCTTGGCTTCACTGCGCAGACGCGGATGAGCGGCGTCGACCTGCCGGAACGTGAAATCCGCAAGGGCGCGTCCGAAGCTGTGAAGCAGTATGTCGAGGCCAGCGGCGGCCGCTATCCTGGCGAAGTCAACACGGCTGTGACCGATGTTGCGAGACGCGGCAGCACGCCGCTGGTCGTGGCCGAGAAGCCGGGCGCCCACGGCAGTACCGGCAGCGGCCCGGCGCGCGTCCTCGGCGTGATCGAGCTCAAGGATATCGTCAAGGGCGGCATCAAGGAGCGATTTGCCGAACTGCGCAAGATGGGCATCCGCACGGTCATGATCACCGGTGACAACCGGCTCACCGCTGCAGCCATTGCCGCCGAGGCCGGCGTCGACGACTTCCTTGCCGAAGCGACGCCGGAAGCCAAGCTCAAGATGATCCGCGAACATCAGGGCGCAGGGCGTCTCGTCGCAATGACAGGTGATGGCACCAACGATGCGCCTGCGCTCGCACAGGCCGACGTCGCCGTGGCGATGAACAGCGGCACACAGGCGGCCAAGGAAGCAGGCAACATGGTCGACCTCGATTCGAACCCGACAAAGCTGATCGAGATCGTCGAGATCGGCAAGCAGATGCTGATGACACGCGGCTCGCTCACGACATTCTCGATTGCGAACGATGTCGCGAAGTACTTCGCGATCATTCCGGCGGCGTTCGCTTCGACTTATCCGAACCTGCGCGTGCTGGACGTGATGCACCTGACGTCCCCGTCGTCTGCCATCCTCTCGGCGGTCATTTTCAACGCGCTCATCATCGTCGCGCTCATCCCGCTCGCGCTCAAGGGTGTCCGTTACCGTGCGCTCGGCGCCGCAGCCGTCTTGCGCCGCAATCTGCTGATCTATGGGCTTGGCGGGATTCTGCTGCCATTTCCGTTCATCAAGCTGATCGATGTCGTGCTTACCGCATTTGGGTGGGTCTGAATCATGAACAATTATCTGCGTCCCGTGCTGGTGTTGTTTTTGCTGCTGACGGTAATCACGGGCGGCGTTTATCCGGTCGTGGTGACGGCGGTCTCCCAGGCCGTGTTCCCGCGTCAGGCCAACGGCAGCCTGATCGAGAAGAACGGCAAGCCGGTCGGCTCCGCGCTGATCGGGCAGCAGTTCGATGCACCGTACTATTTCTGGGGCCGCGTCTCGGCCACGACGCCGAATCCTTACAACGCACAGAACTCCGGCGGCTCGAACCTCGGCCCCACGAATCCCGCGCTCGCCGACGAAGTGAAGGGGCGCATTGCTGCGCTGCATGACGCGGATCCGTCGAACACGACGCCTGTTCCGGTCGATTTGGTGACTTCGTCAGGCAGCGGGCTCGACCCCGAGATCACACCGGCTGCGGCGGCGTATCAGGCCGCGCGCGTGGCGCAAGCCCGTGGGCTTACGCTCGACCAGGTCGACGGACTGATCGCGCAGCACACCTCCGGACGGCAGCTCGGCCTATTCGGTGAGCCGCGCGTGAACGTGCTGAGGCTGAACCTCGCGCTGGACGAGATCAAGCCGATGCATTGAGTGTCTGCCTGCGCGGCGGTACATAGCCAACGCGCGTGCCCCGACAGCAGGACTAAGGGACGACTCCAAAGGGATGACTCGCAAGGAGACGTGCGATGAACCGGCCCGATCCCGACGAACTGCTGGACCGGCTGCAGCGCGACGAGGAGAAGAGCCAGCGAGGGCGGCTCAAGATCTTCTTTGGCGCATCGGCCGGTGTCGGCAAGACGTTTGCGATGCTGCAGGCTGCACGGCGCCGCAAGGACGAAGGTGCCGACGTCGTCGTGGGGATCGTCGAAACCCACGGGCGCAAGGAGACGCTCGCGCTGCTCGAAGGGATCGAGGTCATCCCGCCGGCGCGCATTGAATATCGCGGCCGCCTGCTTGCCGAGTTCGATCTCGACGCCGCGCTCGCGCGCAAGCCGCAGTTGATCCTCGTCGACGAGCTCGCGCATTCGAACGTCCAGGGCAGCCGGCATCTGAAGCGTTGGCAGGACGTGCAGGAACTGCTGGATGCCGGCATCGACGTGTTCACGACGGTCAATGTCCAGCATCTCGAGAGCCTGAACGACGTGGTCGGGCAGATCACGGGCATCCGCGTCTGGGAAACGGTACCCGACCGCGTATTCGATCTCGCCGACGAGGTGACGCTTGTCGATCTGCCGCCTGAGGAACTGCTTGACCGGCTGCGCGAAGGCAAGGTCTATATGCCGCAGCAGGCGGAGCATGCGGTCCGCAACTTCTTTCGCAAGGGCAATCTGATCGCGCTGCGCGAGCTCGCGTTGCGCCGCACGGCCGACCGTGTCGATGCGCAGATGCGCGAGTACCGCGCCGATCAGTCGATAGAGCGGATCTGGCAGGCTCGCGAACGCATCATCGTGTGTGTCGGCGCCGGGCAGGAAAGCAGCAATCTCGTGCGCGCGGCGGCGCGCCTCGCTTCGAACCAGAAAGCGGACTGGCTTGCGGTCTATGTCGAGACGCCAAAGCTCGAGCGGCTGGCGGATGCCGTTCGCAAGCGCACGCTCGACGCGCTCAAGCTCGCGTCCGAGCTGGGCGCTGAAACGGTCACGCTCCAGGGCGACGAAGTCGCACCGACGGTGCTTGCGTACGCTCGCATGCGCAATGTTTCGAAGCTGGTGGTGGGTGCGTCATCGGTGAGGGGATGGCGCGCCCGCCTCAGGCCGTCCCTCGCAGAGCAAATGGTCTGGTCGGCGCGCGATATCGACGTCACGGTGGTCAACTCCGGTGCGGTGCGCGAAGCCGCCGAGCGCCACGACGACATGCGCGGGTTTGCGGGGCCAGCGACGGGCGCTCGCCGTTCCGCACCTGGCTCCTACGCCTGGGCCGTCGCGATCTGTGCGGCCATTACAGCGATCGCTGCCCTGTTGCTCGACCGGATCGCGCAGACCAATCTCGTGATGCTCTACCTCCTCGGCGCTGTCTTCACGGCCTCGCGGCTCGGGCGCGGGCCTGGGGTGCTGTTCTCGTTTCTCGGCGTGGCCGCGTTCGACTTCTTTTTCGTGCCGCCACGCATGTCGTTTACGGTCGCCGACACACAATATCTGCTCACCTTCGCCGTGATGCTGATGACATCGCTGACGATCAGCCACCTGACGGCAAGCCTCAAGCGCCAGGCGCATCTCGCCACGCTGCGCGAGCGCCGCACGGGGGCCATGTTCGCGATGACGCGCGAACTGGGTGGCGCCCTGATGACGGACCAGATCATCGAGATCGGCATGCGTCACGTGAGCGAAGTGTTCCAGGCACGCACGGCGATCCTGCTGCCCGATAGCACGGAAAAGGTGCGGCACAAGGTCGAGAACCCCGATCCGGCGACCGCGCTCGACGACGTCGACCTCGATATCGCCCAGTGGGTCTACGACCAGCAGAAACAGGCCGGTCACGGCACGGAGACCCTTCCTGCTGCTACTGCGCTGTACTTGCCGCTGAAGGCGCCTATGCGCACGCGCGGCGTGATCGCGTTGGTGTCTGAGCGGATGGCGGAATTCGCGGTGCCCGAGCAGCGGCGCATGCTCGACACCTTCGTCGCGCAGATCGCGCTCGCGCTCGAGCGGGTGCACTACGTCGAAATCGCGCAGGACGCACTCGTCAGCATGGAGTCCGAACGATTACGCAACTCGTTGCTTTCCGCGATTTCCCATGACCTGCGCACGCCGCTCACTGCGATCGTGGGATTGGCATCGGTGCTCGCCGACCAGGGCGCCGCGATGGCGGGCGGCCCCAAGGCACAGGGGCTCTCGGACGCGATCCGCGAGGAGGCGCTGAGGATGAATGGACTCGTCATCAATCTGCTCGACATGGCGCGTCTTCAGGAAGGCAGCATGCGGCTGAACCGGCAGTGGTCGTCGATCGAGGAGGTGATCGGCTCCGCGCTGGCCGCAAGCCGGCGCATGCTGGGGGAACGCAAGATTCAGGCTCGTGTGCCCCCGGATCTTCCGCTCGTGCAGCTCGATGCGGTACTCGTCGAACGGCTGTTTGTGAACCTGCTCGAGAATGCGGCCAAATATACGCCCGCAGGAACGCCGCTAACCATTGATGCATCCATGATGCAGGACGACGGGCACCGCTACGTGCGCGTCGAAGTCTCGGATAGCGGGCCCGGCCTGCCCGCGGGAATGGAATCGCGGGTGTTCGACAAGTTCACCCGTGGGGAGAAGGAATCGGCACTGCCGGGCATCGGTCTGGGACTTGCCATCTGCCGCGCGATCGTCGAGGCGCACGGGGGCAGGATCGGCGCGTCAAATCGTACCGATATGACGGGCACGGTGCTCGGGGCCTGTTTCTGGTTCATGTTGCCTGCGGACGAAGCACCGCCTTCGGAGACCGAAGTCCCGGAGCTTCCCGGGACAGGAGCGTCACAGAGCCGGTCACCGAATGTCGCCGATAGTCCGCCGTGAATCGCATGCCAGTCGATATTGACGACATTTTTATGCGTTGCTCCGCGAGTTTTTACATCATCCTGGTGAAGTCCGTGCTTCAATCAAGCTGAAAGGTATGGAGTGGAGGTTGGTGTGCTGAAACTGCTTATTCCCGTGCTCGGTGCCAAAGGGGCGACCGAAGCGGCGCGTCACGGAGCGTTTCTGTTTGCGGAGCGATGCGTATCCGAGGTCGAGATCGTCGAAGTGCTCGATGATGTGACGCTAAGTCGTGCCGTAGCGTTTCATTCCCCGGCGATGCTGCGCAGACGGGAAAAGGAGGCGGCGCTCGATGCGCTCATGCAGACGCGGGCGATTCTCGATGATGCTGGTGTCCCGTACACATGGAAACGCGTATTTGGGCCCGCGGAGCGGACCATCGCGCAGTGCGCGGCAAAGGGGCATGCGGATATCGTGGTTCTCGACGCGAGCCATCTCGGCTTCTTCCACAAATGGACCGTCCTCGCGAGGCTTTGGCGCCTGACTTCCACACCGGTGACGATGCTCCACTGACGACTGCGCTGCTCCTGGTCCGGGCGTCACACGACATGCAAGTGCCGCAGCAGCGCTCTCATCGTCGTACCCTGCACGAAAATGGAAAAGGCGACGACGGCAAAGGACACAGTGACGATTTCCTCGCGGCGTGGCACGCCGGGTGGCAAGCCCATCGCGAGCGCCAGGGCAAGAGCGCCGCGCATTCCTCCCCAGAACAGGATATGTTGATGCCGCAGGTCGATGCGCAACGACGTGCGGGAGAAAACCATGCAGCAAGGGTAAACGGCCACCGCCCGGGCTAAGATCACGACCACGATGGCGATGCCGATCGAGGCCCACATCGTTTCGTATTCCCGCTGCGCCTGTTGAATTCCGATGAAAAGAAAGATGAACGAATTCGCGGAAAACACGGCGTATTCGAGCACGTTCTCTACCGCTTCACGGCCCCTCTTCGTCATCGGATTGACTGCGTTGCGCGTGCCCATGGCCAGCCCGGCAACCAGCGTTGCGAGCACACCGGACAGATGAAGGTTCTCGGCTAGCAGGAACGAACCATAGGCCGCGATCATTGCAAACGCGATCTCGACCAGATGATCGTCGGTGCGGCGTAGCAGCGACAGCACCACGTTGCCAATGAGCAGGCCGCAAAAGACCGAACCCAGAAGCACGATAGCGGAGATCTTCAGCACGTCGCCCGGATGAACGTGCGCACCGCCGACGAATGCCAGCACGACGCGAAAGCCGGCCGCCGCGGTCCCGTCGTTGAACAGGCTCTCTGCCTCCATCAAAAGCCTGAAGCGGCCCGACACGCCGGCTTCCCTGAAGCTTGCAAGGACAGAGACGGGATCGGTGGCAGCGATCAACATGCCGAAAAGCAGGCCGGAAATCCATTCCCAATGCACCAGGTAATGCATGGCTAGTGCCGTCACGCCAGCCGACACCAGGACGCCGACGATAGCTAACGTCTGCACGACCGCGAAGTCTTTGCGAATTTCGCCCCACCGCATGTGGAACGCGGCTTCAAAAATGAGCGGCGGCAGCAGAACGTTGTAGATGAAATCTTCGTTGAGGGGGATCGCAGGGAACCTGGAAGACGCCAGCAAAGAGAGGGCGATTCCGGCGATAACCAGACCGACGCTGTATGGCATGTGCAAGCGCCGCACAAGCATCGCTACCAATACCGATACGAGCAACAGGACTTCGAATAGGCCGACGTTAAAGTCCATCGGGACGGCTCCGGTCGAGGAATGCGGAAGTTTCGCTGCGCCTGGCCCGTTGCCGCCGACGCGCTGCTCTGCTGGGCGAATCCCGTAGGATATGCGTTGCCCTGTTATCAAATCATACGCAGGTAAAGGCCCCCGCCGCTATCCGGGTAGGGCTCAGAGGACGCGGACATCGATGCGCCTCCTGTTCGTTGCGATGGCGTGGCGACAAGCGTTGGGATCGTGTCGATAGGGATATTGGCCAGTGGCTGACAACGATCGCAGCGGGCGCTCGTCGCCTTCGGAGGGGCGTCGCGTGATATGACGTTCTACTGCCGTCACTGATTGAATGGCTGCTTGCTGTCGCATAGCCGACTCATGTGCGGCCGAAGACACGTGTTCACGAATGACCCTTGATGGCCTATTTCGTTGAAAAACTCCCCCTGAGAGTCTCCCCCTGAGAGTCGGATTGTTCGCTATCCTGGAATCCATCAATCGACGGGAGTGGATCGTCATCATGGGTCAGCGAAGCGGAGATCAGGAGCAGCTGTTTTACGCGTTCAACCTTGATGATCATGTTCCGAAAGGCCATCTGTTACGCGGCATAGATCATTTCTTCGACGCCGGAGATCTCCGTAAGCACATGGCGTCGTTTTACAGTCATACGGGGCGCCCTTCGATCGATCCGGAGTTGATGATTCGCATGCTGATCGTCGGGTACTGCTTCGGCATCCGCTCCGAACGGCGGCTGTGTGAGGAGGTCCATCTGAACCTGGCGTATCGCTCGATGCGCCGCACTAAAGTGACATTGATATACAAGCGCACAAAGAACCTCAGGGCCGTGCAGCTGTTGCTTGGCCACAGCAAGCCGGAAAGTACAGTGCGATACCTGGGGATCGAAGTCGATGATGCCCTCGAGATCTCCGAGCAGACTGAGATCTAGCGGGACCGGCGCATGCCGCGCGGACTGGTGAGTTCGTGCGGCTGCTTTTGGGCACTCCTCCGTCCGCGCGAAACCGGCCAGGTCCTGACATTCATCGTCGTGATAGTGAAGATGTTCGAACGGCTGAACCGCCACCGAGACCCGCCGCTCTCCAACGCTATCTCTCAATATCGACGCTGACTTCGCCGATGTCCTGATAGCGCTGGTTCGGCACGCTCTGGAGCGCTGTTTCGAGCACCACGTCGAGCCATTCGGGCAGATCGGGGCGATACCGATACAGCGGCACTCGAACGTCGAAGCCGTACGGCATCGCGCCGCCTCCAGGTTAGGGTAATGCTCTCCTGCGCACGCTTTGGATGCCGCGCCAATCTGTCCAGCCACCAGAATCGTCACTTCGGCCCGAGGTCAAAATCTCGGCCACGTTGTCGAGCAGCAGGTCACAGTGCTCGATGTCGAACTGCAGTGGCGGCCGGATCTTCAGTACGTTGCCTGCCGGCCCGCAAGTGCTGATCAGGATACGGCGGCGGCGCAGTTCGTTGATGAGGCGCAGCGCCAGTTGCGTGTCCGGCTCGCGCGTACCGGGCTTCACACAGTCGACGCCGAGATAGAGTCCTGCGCCACGCACGTCACCGATGCCGTTGAAGTTGCACATCAGTTTTTTGAACCCCTGCTTCAGGTATTGCCCAACGCGCGCTGCACGCGCGATCAGCTGTTCCTGTTCAATCACGTCGAGTACCGCCGCTGCCGCTGCGCAGCACACCGTGTTGCCGCCAAACGTGTTGAAGTAGCCAGATTGCCGCGCGAACGACGCCATGACGTCCGGCCGCGCGATCACCGCCGCGATCGGCATGCCGTTGCCCATCGGCTTGCCTGTCACCACGATATCAGGCACGAGCCCATGACGTGCGAAGCCCCACATCCCGCTACCCATGCGACCGAACCCCGGCTGCACTTCATCGGCAATGTAGAGACCGCCGGCACGCCGCACCACGTCGGCCGTGGCCCGCAGGAAGCCCGGCGGATCGACGAACAGGCCGTCGCTCGAACAGATCGAATCGAGCACCAGCCCGGCGAAGCCAAAGCCGTGCCGATCCAGATCGGCGATCGCCTCCTCGACATGTCGCGCGAACGTCGTGCCGACGTCCGGATCGCCGCGGTAGCCGTCCGGCGCCGGCACCGTGCGCACGTGCGCACCCAGCGCAACGCCAGGGCCGAAAGCCGGCGTGATCTCCGCAACGGCGCTTGAGTGGCCGTGATACGCGAAGCGCGTGACGATGAAACCGGCGGCCCCCGTGTGATAGCGCGCGATGCGCATCGCGAGATCGACGCTCTCCGTGCCGGTACTCGTGAACAGCACATTCGACAGATCGGCGGGAAAGGTCGCGAGGAAGCGTTCCGCGTAGCCGGTCACCACCTCGGACAGATAGCGTGTATGCGTGTTGAGCCGCGTGGACTGTTCCGCAATCGCCTGCACGACATGTGGATGGCTGTGGCCGACGGACGGCACGTTGTTGTAGGCATCGAGGTAAGGCTGACCCTCCTGGTCGTAGAGCCAAACACCCGATGCGCGAACAAAATGCACCGGCTCCTGGTAGAACAGTGGAACCGCATCGCCAAACGACTTGCGACGACGCTCGACCATGACGCGCTCAGCATCTTTCAGTGCTCGCGTCGCGTTGGGATCGAACGCGTTGAGCACGAGCATGTTGTTGGGGGAATTCATACGGACTCCGCCAGGCATCGTTGTGCAGCCGCCTTCATCAGAAGGCATCCAGGCTTTCCGGCAGAGTCTGCCCGCCGTCGACAATCAGTGCCTGTCCGGTGATGAACGCCGCTTCGCGCGACGCGAGGAAAAGCACCGCATTTGCAATATCTTCGACGCTGCCGAGCCGGCCAAGTGGTACCGAGCGCGTCATCCCGCGCAGATAGTCCTCTCCCATCTGCTGCAGACCTTCAGTCAAGACATTGCCTGGCAGCACCGCATTGATCGTGATGCGATCGCGTGCCAGTTCGAGCGCGGCCGAGCGCATGAAGCCGAGTTGAGCTGCCTTGCTCGCCGCGTAGTGCGACCATCCCGAATAGCCTGTCACCGGCCCGGTGATCGACGAAGTCAGCACGATGCGGCCAGCCTCGCTACGCTTGAGCCACGGCAGACAAGCCTGGACCGAAAAAAGCGAGCCTCGCGCGTTGATGCCGAGAACTTCGTCCCATTGCCCGGCCGTCATCCCGGCGAGTGGCGCGCTCGGAAAGATTCCGGCATTTGCGCAAAGAATGTCGAGGCCGCCGAAGCGCTCGACAACTTGCGCGATCGCTGCATCCATCGACGCGCGATCCCCGACATCCGCGGCAAAGCCCTCAGCCTTCCCGCCACGATCGCGCAGCGCAGTGGCACACGCCTGTGCCGCCTCTGCCTGACGGGCGAGCACGGCGACCTTCGCGCCCTTGCCCGCGAAAAGTTCCGAAATTCCCCTCCCGATACCACGGGTCCCCCCTGTCACGACGACAACTTTGCCTTCGACCGAACTAAGCACAGCAATCTCCTTGAATCTGTTCGTGGATGCATCATCGCGCGCTGGGTCACGGTACGGCTTGACATCGCAATACAGTTGCTTGATCGCTCAAGACAGATGGCGGCGCGTCTGCATTCAAAGGTCAACGGATTGCTTATTGAAGTCAAACGGATCACGCGGAACCGACGGGAAGATGCACGCATGTTCCTGGACTGGAGTTCGAAACCGTGAACGCACGTACCGATGCAGAATATTTGACCCTGATTGCAACGCTTAAAGAGATCGCCCGCGCCGCCCTGCCCCGCTATGGCCTTCCCGCCGATAGCCGTATCCGGTTGCTGAGCCACTCCGAGAACACGGTGTTCGAGATCGTCGATCCGCGTTCCGTCTGGCGCGGCGCGCTACGTATCCATCGTCCGAACTACCAGACGCGTAACGCGCTGCAGTCGGAACTCGACTGGATGGCGGCGCTCGGCGACGCCGGCATCGATACGCCATGCGCGGTCACCGGCCTTGATGGAGAAGAACTGCAGGACATCGCCGGAACACCGATCGGCCCCCGCTCGGTCGCACTGTTCGAATGGATCAACGGCGAGTTTCCCGACGAGCGCGAACTGGAACCATCGATGCGCCGGCTCGGCGAACTGAGCGCGCGCATGCACGCGCAATCGAAGCAATGGTGCCGTCCCGCGTATTTCGAGCGCTTCACCTGGGATCACGACGATATGGTCGGAGACCGCGCGCGATGGGGGCGTTGGCGCGCCGCACCTGGGCTGCTGCCCGAGCACATCGATGTACTAGACCACACCGAGCGCCTGCTAAGGTTGCGACTCAACGCGTTCGGCCGCACACCGGACCGTTTCGGCCTGATTCACGCTGATCTGCGAATCGCCAACCTGCTCGTCGATGGCGAGCGCACGACAATCATCGACTTCGACGACAGCGGCCTCGGCTGGTTTCTGCACGACATGGCAACCGGACTGAGCTTTATCGAGCATCGAGTGGACCGCCACCGGCTCATGGACGAGTGGGCCGAGGGTTATGTGGCACACGGAACGCTTGGCCAGACGGAACGCGATGAATTTCCGACCTTTCTGATGCAACGCCGCCTGCAGTTGCTCGCATGGATGGGCTCGCACGCAGAAACGGATCTCGCGCGCAGCCTCGGCGATCAGTGGGTGGCCGAAACCGCTGAACTGGGCCGGGACTTCCTGAATACGATGGGTTGACTGGGATTTTTTGTCGTGAAATAAGGGGGCGACGGAACTTAAAAACCTCTCGACACGAGAAGTGTCCATGGTCCACTTATCTGCCTCCTCTCCTCCCACTCGTGGCGCGGCCATCCTGTCGGCGGCGGCCAGTGGCCTCGCGTCGTTCATCGAACGGGAGGGCGGCGATCCGGATCGGGTATTCGGCATTGCAGGCACGGACAGTGCCACGCTCGATGGTCCGGTGTCGAGTATGCGGCTTGAACAGTACTGCACGATCTTCGAGCAAGCCGCCAACGCAACAGGCAACGACAACTTCGGCCTGTGTTACGGGCAGCAGTTCCAACCCGAAGAACTTGGAATGCTCGGGTATATGGCGCTCGCGTCCGCAACCGTCGGCGACGCGTTCATGAAGGTCAGCGACATGTTCCACCACCATCAGCAACGGTCTATGCTCCGTCTCACCGAGCAAGGCAAGTGGGCACGCCTCGAATACCGGATCGTTGATCCTGGCATCGTCTCGCGACGTCAGGATGCGGAATTGTCGCTCGGCATGTTCGTCAACATCCTGCGCCGCGCACACGGCGCAGGTTGGACACCCGAACTCGTGATGTTCGAACATGCGCGCCCTGAAGGCGCACGTGCGCATGAAGCGGAGTTCGGCGCCCCGGTGCAGTTCGCACAAGCGGTCAACGCGTTGGTATTCCCGCGTGCCGTCCTTGACCAGCCGATGCCCGCGCATGACGCACGCCTGCTCACCCTGATGCAGCACAATCTCCAACACTTCGGGTTAGCGACACTACAGGCACAGACGCTTGTTGAGCGCACAAGTATCGCAATCCGTCAGCGGCTGAACGGCCATGAGCCTACACTCGATGAAATCTCACAAGCTCTGAACCTGCCGAACTGGACTTTGCAGCGCAGACTGAGAATCGAGGGTTACACTTATCAGGAAGTTCTGCTCCGAGTGCGCAAGACCTTGGCGCTCGAGTATCTGTGCGATCCTGCTATTCAGATCTCTGAACTCGCCTTTCTTCTCGGCTATTCTGAAATTAGCGCCTTTTCCCGCGCATTCAATCGATGGCAGAACATGCCGCCAAGCGAGTGGCGGCGCCGGTATATGGAGGAGAAACAGTAACCGAGGGAACGCTCGCCGCCGACGTTCACCGCGCTGCGTTGAGAGGCGACACCCTCTGCACCCCCAGGATGACCGACCCGATGCCCCCCGGGTGGACCGGCAATGACAGGTGCTGCAGCGCTACCGATCGTGGGACTGTCGCTGTCCAGATTGCCAGCGACAATGAGTGAGGCGGTTGCCGCAGAGTCCAATGCAGCGAAGCGTCATGCAATCGACGCGAAGGTCAACGCTGCGTACTGGTATTCCCGGCTGTGATCAAGGCCGAATTCGTCGCCGGGGGAGAATATGGTCAAGGCGCTTTGCGTGTAGGCGGGAAACGGTTGGCTACTACAGCACGGCGGCGGGCTCATTCGGCTTGCAGGCAGGCGCGGGATTCAAGGCAGTCATGTTCCTCTTCATGACCCATGATTCGCTTAACAGCTTACGGTTGCGATGCTGAAGGTCTGCAACTCGAAAGGCTGGTCAGTTGGTGGCGAGGGCAAACGGCCAGATCGATACGACAACGGCTACCGCACCGGTTCAAGCAATTGTGATGACCAACGCCGGGCTGATGGGTGATGTGTCGCTGTCTGGTACCAAGGTTTCCAACCAACCGGTAAACCTTGACGCCACTACGAAAGGACCATTTGACCCGTGGAAGTTGCCTTGAGGTCGCAACTACCCGTGCGGCTGGATGGGTCGGCTTGGCGCGTTATCCATCGGCCCGGGTTCGGCCAGTTAGAGCCGTACGCGGAAGGTGCATGAACGGCCGTTGCTCGGCTGATTGCTGTCGTTCGCGACGCCGCTGGCCATGACACGAAGGCGCAAAGTATCTCTGGATTGTCCGTCTAGTTCGAACGTTGCCAGACTAGATCCCAACGGAGCAATCGGCCACTTGGATCTATACTTGGGCAGTTGGAGACACCCATGGCTAATCACGACAGGCTGCATCCGCTACGTCCGCTCCTGAAGAATTGGGTCTGGGAGCATGGCCGAATCGGTACTCGCTATCTGGACTGCATCGATGGCGAAATCAAGTTTGACGAAGGCAAGAAGTCGCGCTTCGCGGCCGAAGAATACATTTTCGTGCCGCTCGACAAGGATGCTGACGACGATGCGTCCGTGGAGGGTCCTCCGATCCAGGAGGCGGGTCTTGCGCGGTTTTTGAGGGCAGCGCAGTTGGGCAAGCCGGAGGAAGCCGGCTCTATGGTGGAGGTCCAGCGCGCAGTGCACGACTGCGTGGAACTTGGCCTGTTCAGCTCATATCAGATTGACGCTCAGGAAGCCTCTGCACGCTATGCGCAGGAGCCCATGTTCGACGATGAAATCCGCGCTGCGGTTGTCGACGATATCCGGCGTATCTACGCGGGCGCGCGCGAGCAACTGTCGCTGTACGATTTCAGTGTGCTTTACGGCTTGCCCACTCCGTTGCTCATCAACGAGGCGCCGTTCATCGACTGGCGCGTGCGCGCCAGTCCGGCCCTTCCGTTCGTCTCGCTTCCTCTTGGACCTTACTGCCTGCTGGTGGGTGCGCCGTCGGGCCGGAGCAGCCGAATTGGCCCGGTGGCCTGGAAGTCCGCTGCCACAATGGGACCGTTGAAGGACCACAACCGCCAAATCGCAGAGCACTCACGTTTGTGGCTGGTGGCGACCACCGATGTCCAACTCGTCGCTGTACAAAGCCGCTTGGCTGCGGCCTGGAGCCCCAAGCCGGAGGATGCGAACCCCTGACGAAGTCGGCGGGAAACGCGCGGCCGGCAGTGGCCGAATCATGAGGGCCCAGGCGTCAGCGAGACAACAACCTTGCTGTAGGAAGACCCATGAAGAAAGGAAAGACAAAACTTACCCGCCATGATGCTGAGCGCCTTTTCGAGGGATTGCCCGGTGGCAACGTGAGAGTATCGGGCCGGCCCGAGAACCCATTCGAAGCAGGAGCATTCGACGTGGTCGAGCGCGTCGACGACGAAACCAAACTCTGGAAAGACAACCTCATTACGCTTCCGATGGCGATCGAGTTGCCTGTTGGCTACGAGTCGGTGTCTCGCATGCGCGAGGCGATGGTCCGGGCATGGCGCGTGAAGTGGGTGAGGGAAGGTAAAAACGAGGTTGTCACCGAGTTTCCCGAAGGATGGACAGCCGTTCGCCCGGAAAGCGGCCCCATAGAGCTGAGAGATCCGTCTGGCGTGGTCCGCGCCTTATACGGTTGGGCTGCGGACGCTGAACTCAAAATTCTGCCGCGGTATCTTATTGAGTCACAAGCGAACAGTTCAAGCGGACTAGGCAGCCTGCTTGTCCGTGATCGCGGGAACGGTCAAATTCTTGAGCGGTCATCGATCTGGTCCGCTCAGACCGGTACCAATCATCCAGATTGGACCAGGCTGTCAGCGTGGCTCAACTTACGCTATCCACAACATCGCGACCCGCTGCGGTACTGGAACGATTGCGAGGAAAACATCCAGAATTGAGCCGCTTTGGCGGCGCTGTTCCCGAGGCAAACTACTGCACCCGGCTTGACGGAGGCGAAAGCAGGCCTCACCGCTTGATTGCGGCTTCCGCGATCGGCCACAAGCAGTCAATGGTCCGCACGATTGCACTGACACTCAAGCGTCAGGTTGCCACCTGGCTACAGACCTTCGCGCGCCGACCGTATCCTCGGTTTCACCGACGGAAGCTGATCCGAACGGGGCAACAAACCGGGCGCGTAGCGATTGGAAGATGTCGCGCATGGCTGGTGGGTTTGGCCGTGTCAATTCGCCCGCAGGCCGGCCGAGCCGTCGCCTGTCGCGCAGCTTCACAATGGACCCGGAGGAGCCGAGTCCGCGCTATTGCGGTGATCGCAACCTCCGCGTTGACCGCGCCTTTGATCACCAACGCAACGGTGCCATGCAATTGCGTGCCGACCTGTTGCTGCTGATGGCGTTGATGCTCTGCCGTGCATGATCTGTTCTATGCTGGAGACAGTCGCTCGCAGTTACAGCGCTCGCAGGTCATTTCCTGCTCCGCCTTCTTCTGTGGCTGCCCGTCTCGAGATTGTACCGACCCGTCCGACGGTCTGCCCAGATGTCCATGTCCATATCCCTGACGTCGCCCCGTAGTCGCGCGGTCTACTGGCTTTGCGCCGCGCTGCTGTTTGCGTTTCTGGCTGCCGGCATGTTCGACCGCGACCCGTGGAAAGCCGACGAACCCTATTCGGTCGGCATGGTGCTTAATTTTTTTCGGGGACGCAACTTCATCGTGCCTCACGTGGCGGCCGATCCGTTCGTCGAAAAGCCGCCCCTGATGTACTGGAGCGGTGCTTTAGCCGCGCGCCTTGCCTCGGGCGTGTTGCCCATTTTCCCGGGCGCGCAGATCGCCGTGCTGGCGTGGATGCTCCTGGCCTGCGCGTGCGTGGGTCGGCTAGCTCAGGAGATGCACGGCAAGGTATCGTTCGACTGGCTCGCGCCCATGCTGATGCTCGGCAGTCTGGGCGCCATCGAGCCCGTGCACAAACTCACGGCAGACGTGCCGCAACTGGCTGGCGCCGCGCTCGCGCTGGCGGCGCTCGCGAGGCTCGCGCGCGTCGAAAATCGGGTCCGCCTATTGGGCCTCCTGCTCGGCACCGGCGCTGGCATCGCCTTTCTCAGCAAGGGTTTGCTCGTGGTGGGCGTGCTCTCGCTGACATGCCTTGCTGCGCTGATGCTGCCCGCATATCGCACGCGACGCTACGCCGCGGCGCTCGCGTGTGCGGTGCTGGCCGCGCTGCCCTGGGTGGTGATCTGGCCGGCGCTGCTATGGCACACATCGCATCCGCTGTTTATCGAATGGCTCTGGAACAACAATTTCGGACGCTTCTTCGGCTTCGCGCATCTGGGGGGGGAACGCAAAGCGCGTCTGGAAGATTTGGCTGGTCTGATCGTGGTGACATTCCCGGCAGGATGGCTTGCCGTGGCGGCACTGATCGCCACCTTGCGCGCCGAGGGATGGCGCCGGTATGGCAGCGGGCACCCGGAGTTCGCGCTGCTCTGGTGCTACGTCTTGCTCTTCGTCGCGACGCTCCTCATCTCCTCGGTATATCGCGATGTCTATGCGCTGCCAATTTTGCCGGCGCTGGCCGTCCTGGGTGCAGGCGTGCTTCTGCCGAGCCGGATAGGCAAGACGTGCGGGACGCTAGCTATTGTGTTGATGAGCACGCTGGGTGTGTTCCTCTGGGTACGTTGGGGCTTGCAATTGACCGGCTATGGTCGCGTCGCCGCCGGCCCGATCGGTACATGGCTGCCGCTGGACTATCAACTGGCTTTTTCGCCCTGGCTGGTGCTTGTTGCACTTCTGCTTTCGGCACTGTGGATTGCCGCGATCGCGCTTCGCCGCGAACTTGGCGCGCTGACGCTCGGGTTCGCTGGCCTGACGTTCGTGTGGGGGACGCTCACGACGCTGCTTCTGCCCTGGATCAACGAGGCGCGCAGCTACCGCACGCCATTTGCCGAACTACGCGAGGCCTTGCCCCGCCCGACACCCGGCCGCGCACCCTATTCCTGCGTTGGGTCGTACGGTGTCGGCGATTTCTGAACGCGCAATGCTCGACTACTTCATCAACCTGCGTCCAGTGCAGCTTGCCGATCTCTCGCAAGCCTCGCGCTGCAGCGTGCTTCTGCTGCTCGACAAGGCCAACGCTCGCCTTACGACGCCTGCCGGTTGGCGCGAAATCTGGCAAGGCGGACGCGCTGGCGATCACAATGAACGCTTCCTGTTGATGGTCAAACGGTCTGACTAACGGCTTCGACCTTTCAGGCTGGACATGTCGGTGTCGAAAAATCAAGCCGCTAAACGGGGGGGCAGGGTTGTTAACTGCTGCGCCGTGTTAACGTCGCCCTTCGAAACAAGGGGGCAAAACGCGGATGATGTTCGGTGGCGTATTTTCGGAGTTGCGGGACGTTCGGCGAGCGCAGGGCAAGCGCTATGCGCTGGAACCGTTGCTTTGTGCGATCGTAATGTCGATGCTGGCCGGATCGCAATCGCTCCGGACAATTGAAGCGTTTATCGAGGAGCAATTGGCCAACCTGAACCAGCTGTTCGGGACAAGATGGCGCAAGGCGCCGTGCTGGGTCGCGATCCGGGATTTTCTGTTGGGTCTGGACGAGCAGGAGCTTGAGCGCGCGTTTCGGAAGCACGCACACCGGCAGGTATCGCCGCCACCCGGTCGGCAATTCATTGCCATCGATGGCAAGGCATGTGCGTCCAGCTAAGGCTGGCGTGTTCAGCAGGAGTCAGTCCTGCCGGGGTAAAAGTCAGGCGCCCCGTAGCCAGGATAGCGGGGTGGCGGGAAACCAAGACCCTGAAGCCTATCGACTGGTGACCCCTTGGGGGCCACGCGAGTCATCGGGCCGTAACAAAAGTGAACGCAGTTGTGGCCTCGAAAACATCAGACTCCGAAGGCCGAGCCCTCATGTCTTGGGTGAAGGCAGCATGGGTAGCCGAAAACTGACCGATACGACTACTCCACTTCGGCGGGGTGAAAGCGATGGCACGATGACAAGGACATGCCAAGCAACTGGAGAAGCCCTCCTCGCCCCGGCGCGAAATCGCCGGAGCAAGGTAGGTTCTATAACCGGTGACCCCGGGAAGTGGACCGAAGGTCGAGGGGGAGGAGATGTCAAAGGCGGCTACGGGTCGAAGGCGAGCCTGCGAGCCCGACGAACTGCCGGACCGCTCCATCTCGCTGCTGGGAGGGTACTGATGCTAGTGATTGCAGCGCTACATGCGAACGTCTCGCACCGGCGGGAAAGCGGACCGACGCCAACGATGACTGAATGGCTCGAATGGGTCGGTTTGGCGCATTCGCCGACGGGGCGGCGGCGGCCAGGAGCCAGCGTTCGCCAGCGGGCAGGACCGGCCAATTGCGGACGCTGGCTGAAGGCGCCTGGATTTTGCACCGCTTCCCAAGCTTACTACGACGACACAGTTACTACACTTTGTATGGATCGGGGAAATCAGATGCACGGCCTTCGCAATGACTTCCACGCGCTACACGCTGCCGGAAAGAGCAATTGCACGCTGTACATATGGTTCGTGCGGCATGCTCGTCCCGCTGGTCCATCAAACAGGAGGATGCAATCATGCAAACTGTTGTAAGGAGATTTTCCGGAAAGGGCGCAAAAGAGTTGTTCGATCTGCTGGAGAAGCGCACGGCTGAGGTCGAAGAGCTGATGCGTTCGATCAAAGGCTTTGTCAGCTACACGCTCGCACGCAGCGGCGATGGCGGATTCTCAGTGACTGTTTGCCAGGACAAGGCAGGCACTGATGAAAGCGTGCAAAAGGCGAAGGACTGGATCGCGAAAAACGCCGGAAGCACGGGCGTGGGCGCACCGGAGCTATTGGAGGGATCCGTCCTCATTCACCTGAAGTAACTTCGCTAGATTGCCTGACCTAACCTTATACGGAGACCTCGGCTCAGTGAGGCCGCAGCGGCCATTTCACTCGCCGGATCCTCGAATACCGGCGCTACACGGCGGGCGGCGCCTACCTGGGCGCCGCTGCGAGCGGGGCTCCAGTAACCAGAGTGTCTGACTGAACGGCAGCTTTCGCGAGAATCGAACGGCAACTCAGGGTCGGTTATGCCTGTTGCATCGTGCACGCGCCCGACATGATCGTCGCGCCCGGTCGTCGGGCGCTGGTCGGCCACAAACGGCCCTTCGCCGGAGCGCTCAGGCGGACACTGAAACGTCGGGTCCACTCAGATAGCGGACCTTTGCCAAAATCCTCCGCGTCGCGTGATCGGTCCATTGGTCCCGGTGCGCCGCTGCGGCAATGGATCGCTGCAACTACGCACATGCATGCGATGTTCCGAAACGGAATTCTTGATTGTGCTAAAGGGGCTATTAGGGATAGAAGCCTGCCCCGACCAGACCATAGAGATCGATGGAGTTCCTGGTGTTCGGTCCAGCAGAACATCCAGTGTTTCGTGAAAGCGCACGACATCGACACCTATGACTATCTGGTCGACTGGTGCGAGGTCGGTCACGGACAGGTCCTTCCAGAAAAGTTTCTGGATAGGCGCCTGCGCGGTGGTCCGCCCGCTCCTGCCTGCGTTCGGGTCGCCGGCGAAGCCGCCATGGCGGGGAGCGACTGGCCCCGCGGTTCACCGCTACGGATGTCTGCCGCCTCGGCCGCAATCCGCCGGACGTCGCAGCCGACACAATTCTCAAGCTTCTGCCCCGAACGACCAGGCTACCAGAATCACGTCATTGTTTGAAAACGCGATGCATTTCGTCGACATGTCTCTCTCCATGTGAAGGCGTGCGATGCGTATGGAACGTTGCTGGGGCAACGTTGAGAGCATAGGCGGCGAAAGCGTCAGTTTTGAGGCGGGATGATGACAGCGTGGGTAGCACGCAGTTGATAAGCGGTAGCGGGCGCCACCGGTGTGTTGTTAGTCAGGAGAGAAATAAGACTGGGAGCGGCATTGGTCGATGTGCCCGGAGAGGCACTCGTCGAGGTCGATGCAGATGACGCATTTTGTTGCCCGGACATGTGCTTATCGCTTCGCGTGAGACCGGTCACATACAGCGCAACAATGATTGACGTCGTTTCATAAACCGGTTCGAAACCCCGATACGGGTCGCAGTCCTTAAGAACGTTATAGAACCTTGCATCAGGGATTTTTAGATAAAACACGCGACCAAAAGCGATGTTCCCTAGCACATTCGACGTCCCTATTCCTTCCAGCTTTGCAAACACCAGGCACTTTTTGGAAGGCACGCGACTCACGCGGCGCCCTTCAGGCCAGTCCTGGTAGTAATCCTCCGCCATGACCCAGCGACTATCGGAAAAAGATAAGGACGGTAATTTTTGGTAACACGCGCGAACTATACTGTGTGCCTGGTGAACGACTTCAGATTAAACAGTCTGCTGTCAACGGAATTACCAAGACTAATTTCGAGGGCCTACTTCTCTTTCAGGGCATGCGCTGCTCGACCTGTCGATTTTCACATCGGGCCAATGCTCTCAAGCTCTGTCTTCCGCTCAACCTGAGCCGACGGCACGTGGAAGTCTGCTTCTGCTCGAATACACAGTAGTCCGGCTACCCCTTCCGGCCAACCTGTTGCGCCGCTGCCTGCCGGTATCGCGTTGCCCGCGGCTGCCTTCGAGCAACGTCCCGACCGATTTCCGGCGTTCCTCAATATCAGGATTACGAATGACGGAGGTCACCATGAAAGGCTTAATCCATGTCATCAGGACAACATTGCTTGTATCAACACTCATCCTGTCTGCGACCGCGTTAACCGGATGTGGCGGAGGCAAGTTTGGTGGCACAGCCAATGGCAGCGCGTTCCTTCATGGCATCGCATACACCCTTCTCGTCAGCTAGCCCAGGAAAATGAAACGCCGCAGATGCTCGAAGCGTTGGACTGGATGGCTCAGACGATTAGCCTCTTCGAGCACCGTCCACACGATTTCCGGCCTTCCTCAAAGAACAGGCTTTGGGAATGATGGAGGTCGCCTTGAAGGAGTCGGTTCCTGGGTTTGACCCACCCGCAGCCCGCTCGCCCAACGGGGCGTCGCGCACACTTGCTTGAGTGTCCAATGGAGGTACGCATGAACCGTAACCCGAAGTATCGAGGACTCACGTTCGCCTTATCGATGGCCGCTCTCATCCTCGGCCTTTCCTGCCCACCAACGGTCTTCGCTCAAGGCGCGAATTCAGCGGTTTTTGCGCCGGGTCAGAAAATTTCCGGCTCTAGCTATGCGCAATGGTCTCAGGCTTGGTGGCAATGGCTGTTAGCAATACCGGCCAACAGAAATCCGCAAAACGACACGTCGGGTCAGTTTTGCGCCACTAACCAACCAGCTAACCAATCACCCACCCCTGTCCCTGTATGGTACCTCGCTGGCTCTAGTAGCGGACAACCGGTTACGCGCAGCTGCACCGTGTCGTCGACAAATTCAATTTTCTTTCCGCTCATCAACGTCGAGTGTTCGACGCGCGATGACCCGCCATTTCATTGCACAGATGAAGCGTCGTGCCGCGCGTGCGCAAAGAGCTTCGCCAACGAGATTGGGGTAGATACCCTGAACGTCTCGATTGACGGTGTGGCGGCCAATGGGCTGCAAAACTTTCGTTTCCAATCTCCCGATTTTTTCCTTTTTACGTTACCCCCGAACAATATTCTTAAAGCTCCCGGAGGCGGGACGGGCTTTTCCACCAGCGATGGCTACTATGTGATGCTCAAGCCGCTACCGCCTGGCACGCACACGGTGCAATTCGGAGGCGCTTTGAGCTCTGGCCCGTTCGCCGGCTTTACGGTCAACGTGATGTATACGCTGACTGTCACGCCGTGAATCCGCGTCCCGCGCGCTCCTACCCGTGCGCCGGTGAGTGAACATGCGCGTTGCGAAGGCCCGCACCTGTATTTTCTGAGAAGAACGCAAGTGGGGCTGCTGCAGTGGATAGCAACGTGCAACTCGTCTCATCTGCCCGAAAGAGTCCGCTATGAATGATTTGCTCTCATTTATCAAAAGAGCCTTGCACGCAACGGCAATCGCTCTCTTTGTCGCCACGACAATGACTGCATGTGGCGGTGACAACTCAGGTCCCGCCGGTTCCGCCGTCGACAATTCGGCATCCTCGACGTCGGCAAACGGAGGATAGGGCACCTTAGGTGAGCCCGGCCCTGCATGACTTTGCTGTCCACACCAAGTAGTAAATACGAATGGAGGCATCAAATGTTTGCAAGTTCTCTGACTTCTTCGCGCTGTGGCTCCCTGCAAGCGAAACGCTGGCCCGAATGCCGTAATGTGCTGCGCTCCATGCTGCTGTCGGCAGTTGTTGCGATGAGTACGTCGGCCGGCCAGACAGGCGTTAAAGCTCAAGTCGTCAATCAACCGCCTCCGCCTCCGCCAACCACGGGCGCACTGTTCATTGGCGATGTTGGTGATGATTCCATCAAGCAGGTCGGTTTCTCCCCGAGCGGAATCTCAACGTCAGTTTTCGTTGCGCCGAAGAGCGCCGGACTAAACGGGCCAAGGGGAATGATTTTTGTGAACAATCAGCTCGTGGTCGTGAACCAGAACGTGAGTACCGGGCAAAACGGTGAAGTTCTGGTGTTCGACGATAAGGGCACCTTTTCCGGCAAGCTGGTCGCATCAAGCGATAACAATGCACCCTTCGCACCGCGCGGCATTGTGCGCGGCGCGACGAACCATAGCTTCTACGTGGCCAGTCTGCTCGGCAAGCCAGGCAAATGTGCCGATGCAGGAGGCATCAACGTATACAGTGATTCGGGCGCCTTTCAGCACACTCTGACGGCGAACCCGCAGGTGTTCGACGACGGTGTGTTTCATCCGCGCGGCGTGGTCTTCGGCCCCGACGGTACGCTGTACGTCTCGGCGGTCGGTTGCCTCGACCCAAAAGACTCACCTTATGACCCGGTCGCCGGTTACATCTTGACCTTTGGCCCCGATGTTGATGTTGACGGAAAACTCATATTCCACAAGGTGCTTGCATCCCATCACACCGTTTCTGATTTGCATCGCCCAGAGGGCCTCGTCATCGACAGCACGGGCAACCTCTGGGTTACGAGTTTTCGCATCGACCCGGCTGCCCCGACCGATACCGACAAGCTGCTGAAAATTGACGGGCAGATGGGCAGCCTTCTTGACGAAATCGAACTGGATGCCAAAGCGAACAAGCCGCATCCCAATCCTCCCCGAGCCCCTGCGCAGGCAATCATTCTCGGGCCGGGGGGTGACCTGTTCGTACCCATCTCTGGTACCGATTCGAGTACGGCAGGAGAGGTGCTGCAGTGCGACCCCACGACCCATCAGTGTCCGGTCCTGATTCAACCGCACTCCATGGGGGGAGGACTTCGTTCACCGTGGTATCTGGTTTTCAAGACCAGTAACCCTGCGACGTTGAGTTACGGACAATAGCGCAGGGGGCGGCAGGCCGACCCGGTCGCGTTTCCCGGCCAGCATTGCACGACTCCCGCTGATGCGCGGAGGGGCCGCTATCAGCCGCGCGTCAAACAAGATGAGAGCACGTGTCAATCAGGATGAGAGTACGGGCGTTGCGGCAGCGGTGGAGGGCGTAGCC
>NZ_JAYMRY010000022.1:0-137247 GCF_038900695.1 Paraburkholderia sp. JHI2823
CCGCCGCCTCTGCCCGCGATCGCACCGGCACTGATGCACAACGCAGCAAGCACGAGCAGGAGATTGCACAATCCACGCCGTTTCATGATGCTCACCCCGAGCGCTCTCTAGCCTCATAGGACAGTTTAGGCGTCGGAAGCCGTTTTTTCCGGCACACGTTGACGCGGCGCATCACGGCGCGCGGCCTGTGCGTCAAGCGCGCGTGATCGATGCGCCTCGCACCGCTCGCACGCTCACGTTTGTTCAGCGGGCACGAACGAAATGATGTTCTATCTTCGCGCGCAAGACGCCATCGACAGCCGCGAGTTGTTCGCGCAGGCGAACCGCTTCACGCTCCGAAACTTCGCCGAACACGATCCTCTGTTCGAGAACGTCGCCGAAGCGGGTAACGGCCCACCGGTCGACCACGATCTGTTCCCCTTCGAGCACGTCGGCGGCCGTCGAAACGACGCCGAGATTCAGGCCGGAAACGAGATGAACCGTATGCGTCAGCGTGAAACCAGGAAGACAGTGCGAGAGATCCTCGCAGGGCGTGGAGGAAGAGGAGGCTGCGATATCCTGGCGCATGGTGGCTCCGGAAGAAAGTTGATCGAACCGGTGCCAGCTGCGCTGCTCCCGTTTCGTTGCCGCAAATCGGCCGCATCGCCTCGAAGGCGTCCACCTTGCCCGGGAGGGCAGGTTGGCGTCGGTCAGTCCGACTCTGGATGCATTGCTACTCGTGCTTGCTTCACTCTCGTTCGATATCTCGAACGAGCTTTCATTATACCGAAATCGAGGAACGGAACAAGCCGTGACGCTTTGCGCGAGGCGCCTACTTCCTGGGAATCGGGCCACGCGATTCGGCCGCTCTCAGAAAATCGAAGTCGGCGCCCTTGTCTGCCTGGGTCACGGTATCGAGGTACAGCTTGTGATACCCCCGGCTTGCCGTGGGCACCGTAACCGGGTTCGACTCTCGCCGACGCCGCAGTTCTTCGTCGTCCACGAGCAAGGTAATTTCGCGGTTCGCCACGCTCAGGCGGATGCGGTCCCCGCTGCGGACGTGCGCAAGCGGGCCGCCTATCGCGGCTTCCGGCGTCACGTGCAGCACGATCGTCCCGAATGCCGTGCCGCTCATGCGGCCATCGGAAATCCGCACCATGTCCTTCACCCCGGCGCGCGCCAATTTCTTCGGGATCGGGATATAGCCGGCCTCCGGCATACCCGGCGCGCCTTTCGGCCCAATGCATTTGAGGACGATGATGTCATCGGCATGCACGTCGAGGTCGTCCGAGTCGATGCGGTTCGCCATGTCGCTCGCGTCCTCGAACACGACAGCGCGGCCAACGTGCTCCATGAGCGCCGCGGAGGCGGCCGACTGTTTGATGATGGCTCCGCCGGGCGCGAGGTTGCCGCGGAGCACGGCCAGGCCGCCTTGTGGGTAGACGGGCGCGCCAAGCGGCTTCACCACGTCTTGCGCGAAGCGGGGCCCCGCGCGCTCCATCTCCTCGCCCAGCGTTCGGCCGGTCACCGTCATGGCGTCGAGATGAAGCAACGGCTCGAGTTCACGAAGGAGCGTGGCCATGCCGCCCGCCCGATGGAAATCTTCCATGTAGTGCTCGCCGGAAGGCTTGAGGTTGAGGATCACCGGTGTTTCGCGACCCATGCGGTCCACCGCATCGAGATCGATGTCGAAACCCATGCGTCCGGCGATGGCAGCAAGATGCACGATGCCGTTCGTCGACCCGCCGATGGCGAGCAGGACGCGCAGGCCGTTTTCGAACGACTCCGCGGTGAGTACCTGATCGACAGTGAGCCGTCGTCTCGCCATCTCCACGGCCTGTGCGCCGGTTTGCTCGGCAACGCGCATGCGGTCAGAGGTCACGGCCGGGGGCGTCGCGCCGCCCGGCACCGTCATGCCCATGGCTTCCGCCACGCAAGCCATCGTGCTGGCCGTGCCCATGACGGCGCACGTCCCCACGCCCGGCACGAGCCGCTCGTTCACCTCGGCGATCTCTTCGGCCGTGACCTCGCCCGCACGAAACTTGCCCCAGTAGCGGCGGCAATCCGTGCACGCGCCAACGCGTTCGCCGCGATGCGCGCCCGTCATCATGGACCCGGTGATGAGCTGAATGGCGGGAATGCCCGCCGATGCGGCGCCCATCAACTGCGCGGGTACCGTCTTGTCACAGCCGCCGATGAGCACGACCGCGTCCATGGGCTGTGCGCGAATCATCTCCTCGGTATCCATCGACATGAGATTGCGCATGAACATGCTCGTTGGCTGCGAGAAACTCTCGTGGATGGAAATGGTCGGAAACTCCATCGGCAAACCGCCCGCCAGCAAAATGCCGCGCTTGAGCGCCTCGACGAGTTGCGGCACGTTGCCGTGACACGGGTTGTACGCGCTCCCCGTATTCGCGATGCCGATCACCGGACGCTCCAGCGCGTCGTCGGTATAGCCGGCGCCCTTGATGAAGGCCTTGCGCAGGAATAGCGAGAAGTCCGTGTCGCCGTAACTGATCAGTCCGCCGCGCATGCCATGGGGGCCATGGGAATCGTTTTCGTCGCTCTGGTTGTTCTCGTTGGGGAAGCTCTTCTCGGACATGGGCACATCCTCGGTTCGTTTCGAATGCCGTCGCCAATCAGCGCATTGAGAGCGTACAGCGAACACGCGCAATGAGCAGGCACCACGATATTACAAAATGCCTGCGAGAACGAATGGAACCCGATGCGCGCAAACCCCGATCATTCGAGGTATCGCATTTGCGCGCTGCGTGTATTTCGGTGCATTGAACCTGGCCATGTCGACGAACCATTCCAGCCGCGATTCCGCCAACGACGCCTCCCGCGCTTCCAGCGCGGCGGCCAGCAAAAAAGCGCCTGACCGCCCCCATGGCGCGCCGTCTGCCGCTGCGTTGCCCGCGCGCAAGCAACCCGCGCCGCCCTGCACGCTCGTGATCTTCGGCGCCGGGGGCGATCTGACCAAACGCCTGCTGATGCCCGCCCTTTACACCCTCGCCGCCGATCGCCTGCTCGACGAGGGCACGAAGATCATCGGCGTCAATCATGGCGAGCGCGAAACGAAGGCCTGGTGCGACGATTTGCACGCCGCGCTGCTGAAGTTCGCCGCCGATAAGGCGAGCACTTTTCACGCCGGCAAGCTCGACGATGAAGCGTGGGACTGGGTCGCGCAGCGCCTCACCTACATGGCCGGCGATTTCGAGGACGACACCGCCTATGAACGTCTCGCGCAGCAGCTGAACGGCAAGTCGCCCGGCAACGTCGTGTTCTACCTCGCGGTGGGCGCGCGCTTTTTCAAGCCGATCAGCGAACGGCTCGGCAACGCCGGTTTGCTCCACGAAGGCAAGGACGGCGATGGCCCGTTCCGCCGTCTCGTGATCGAAAAACCCTTTGGCGCCGATCTCGCTTCGGCGCGCGACTTGAACCGGCATGTGCTGCGCTACGCAAACGAGTCGCAGGTCTACCGCATCGACCATTTCCTCGGCAAGGACACGGTGCAGAGCATTCTCGCGCTGCGTTTCGCCAACGCGATGTTCGAGCCGGTGTGGCGGCGCGAATGCATCGACAGCGTGCAGATCACGGCCTCCGAAGTGATCGGCGTGGAAGGCCGCGGCAGGTTCTACGAGCAGACCGGCGCGTTTCGCGACATGGTGCCGAACCATCTCTTCCAGTTGCTCGCCATGATCGCGATGGAGCCGCCCAATTCTTTCGACGCTCAAGCCGTGCGCAACCGGAAAGTCGAGGTCTTCGAGGCGCTCGAGCCGCTCACCCCCGCCGACGTGGTATTCGGGCAATACGCAAGAGGCCCGGCGGGCGTGGGCTATCGCGAAGAACCGGACGTGGCGAAAGAGAGCCGCGTCGAAACCTATGCCGCCGCGCGCGTGCACATCGACAACTGGCGCTGGGCGGGCGTGCCGTTCTATCTGCGCACCGGCAAGCGGCTGGCCGCGCGGCGCACGGAGATTTCGGTCCAGTTGAAGTGCGTGCCATTTCTCCTCTTTCGCGACACGCCCGTCAACACGCTCGCGGCCAACGTGCTGACGCTGCGCATCGACCCGACGCACGGCACGAGCTTCGATTTCAACGTGAAGACGCCGGGGCCGGTCATGCAGATCGGCGCCGTGTGCTCGACGTTCGACTATGACGACTTCTTCGCGGCCCATGCCAATGTCGGCTACGAAACGCTGCTGTACGATTGCATGCTCGGTGACCAGACGCTCTTCCAGCGCGCCGACGGCATCGAAGCGGCGTGGGCGGCGGTGGATGGCGTGTTGCATCCGGAACACGACGCGGCGCTTCGCGTGTACGACTACGCCGCGGGCAGCGAGGGCCCGGCGCAAGCCGATGCGCTGCTCGCGCGCGACGGCCGGGCATGGCGCCCGCTCGCGCGGGCCGAACCGACGAAGACGTGAACCCGATAGCCAAGGAGGACGAATGGTCAAAAGGAAAAGCCCGATCCGCGTGACGACCGCATCGCAGGACATCGGCGACATTCTCGCCATCGACATCGGCGGGACCGGCCTGAAGGCCGCGATCGTCGACGCCGCGGGCGTCATGCGCACCGAGCGCGTGCGGGTGCCCACGCCGCATCCCTGCCCGCCCGAGTTGCTCGTCGATACGCTCGAAAGGCTCGTCGCTCCGCTGCTCGAGGCGTATCCGTCTACGCACGTCTCGATCGGCTTTCCTGGATTCGTGCGCAACAATCATGTGCTCACGGCGCCGCATCTCGGCCCGCAAGGCTGGAGCGACGTGCCGCTCGCGCAGATGCTGGGCGAGCGCCTCGGCATCGCGTCGGTGCGCATGATCAACGACGCGGAAATGCAGGGCCTCGCCGCCATCGAAGGCCACGGCCTCGAATTCGTCATGACGCTCGGCACGGGCGTGGGCACCGCGATGTTCCGCGACGGCGAACTGATGCCTCACCTCGAACTCGCGCATCATCCCGTCAGCAAGAAGCACGCGTACGACGAGTACATCGGCGACGCCGCGCGCCACAAGGCCGGCATCAAGCGCTGGAATGCGCGCGTCGAGAAGATCATCGGCATCCTCCAATCGCTCGTGCATTACGACAAGCTGTGGATCGGCGGCGGCAACGCGGGTCGCCTCGTGTTCGATCTGCCGCCCAATGTGGCGACCGTTCCAAATGACCGCGGCATCGAGGGCGGCGCGCGCCTGTGGCATCCGCGCTCGGTGCGCGAGACGCGGCAGTTTCCGGCGGCGACGCAGCGCGCGGGCAAGTTCCGCTAACGCGGCGCCAATTCACCGACCAACGTTCGCTGGCCCGGCGCGGCGCGCTTACGCGCGCGTTGCGCCGCTGCGCTTGCGAGCGGGCGCCGCAGCATCCGCGAAGAGTTCGATCACGAGTTCGCGCAGCCAGCGGTTGCCTTCGTCGTGCTGCACGCGCGCGTGCCAGAGGAGGTGAATGGGCGCCGCGGGCAGCGTCATCGGCAGCGCGCACATGCCGAGCGAAAACGGCTTGGCCAGTTGCAGCGCGAGCCGTTCGGGCACCGTGGCGATGAGGTCCGTGCGCTGGAGGATGTAGCCCACGCTCATGAAATGCGGCACCGTGAGCCGCACCTGGCGCTTCACGCCGCGCCGCTTGAGCCACTCGTCGACCTGGCCGTGCCCGGTGCCGGCCGACACCACCACCAGATGCTCCGCTTCGCGCCAGGCCGCAAGCGTGAGCGCGGCCTCCTCCAGCGGATGGCCGCGCCTGAAGAGGCACACATAGCGCTGATCGAAAAGCCGCCGCTGATAGAAGCCGCCCTTGAGCTGCGGCAGCAAACCGATGGCGAGGTCGACGCGGCCGTCGGCCATCTCCTCGCTGAGATTAACGCCCGTGTTGCGCACGGTATTGAGCGCGACCCCCGGCGCCGCGCGCGAGAGGCGCTCGAGCAGCGCGGGCAGGAACACGACTTCGCCGATATCGGTCATGCCGATGGTCGTGGTGCGCGTGGCGCGCAGCGGGTCGAAGCCCGTCACGGGATTGAGCGCGCCATGCAGCGTGGCGAGCGCCTGCGCCACCGGCTCGGCGAGACGCTGCGCGAACGGCGTGGGCACGACGCCGCCCGGCCCGCGCACGAAGAGCGGATCGTCCAGCAGGCGCCGCAGCTTCGCGAGCGCGTTGCTCACGCCGGGCTGGCTCATGTTCATCTGCTCGGCCACGCTCGCCACGCGCCGCTCACGCATGAGCCGATGAAAAAGCAGCAGCAGATTGAGGTCGATGTCGCCCAGTTCCATACATTCTCCTCAGTGATGAAGCAGATTCATTCCATTTTATTGTGGAATGAAGATCGGCCGCTGACAATACGGACACGGCGCGGACACGGCGCGGAGACGGCGCATCGCATCCCATCGCAACCCGGCGCACGGGTGTGCGTTCACGCCAGCCATAAATCTGGATATCGGAGACAAGTCATGAAACAGATGGACCTGAAGATCGCGATCGTCGGCGCCGGCATCGGCGGCCTCACGCTGTCGCTCGCGCTGCGCGAGCACGGCATCGATGCTCAGCTCTACGAACAGACAGACGAACTGCGCGAAGTGGGCGCGGCCGTCGCGCTCTCGGCCAACGCCACGCGCTTCTACGAACGCATGGGCCTGCGCCCCGCCTTCGAAAAGGTATGCGCGGAAGTGCCCGGGCTCGTCTACCGTGATGGACGCAGCGGCGCCCTGATCGGCCATCATCGCGGCGCACCCGACTATCGCGAGCAATTCGGCGGGTCTTACTGGGGCGTGCATCGCGCCGATTTGCAGGCGGTGCTGTCGAATGCGGTCGGGCTCGAGCGCATCAAGCTCAGCCATCGGCTGGTCGATCTCGCCCAGCATCCCGACCGCGTGAGCCTGGCGTTCGCGAACGGCCAACGCGTCGAGGCCGATCTGGTGATCGGCGCAGACGGTGCGCGCTCGATCACGCGGCGCTGGATGCTGGGCTACGACGACGCGTTGTACTCGGGCTGCTCGGGCTTTCGCGGCGTGGTGCCGGCGGAGCGCCTCGACCTGTTGCCCGATCCCGAGACCATCCAGTTCTGGGTCGGGCCCGGCGGCCATCTGCTGCACTACCCGATTGGCGATAAAGGCGACCAGAATTTCCTGCTGGTCGAGCGCCACCCCTCGCCGTGGCCGTCGCGCGAGTGGGTGATGCCCGCCAGCGAAGGCGAGCAACTGCGCCTCTTCAAGGACTGGCATCCGGCCGTCGTGCAGATGATCACGGCGGTGCCGATCAGCCAGCGCTGGGGTCTGTTCCATCGGCCAGCGCTCGGCCGCTGGAGCAAGGGGCGCGTGACGCTGATCGGCGACGCCGCGCACGCGCTCGTGCCGCACCACGGCCAGGGCGCGAACCAGTCGATCGAAGATGCCGTCGTGCTGGCCGCGCAGCTGGGCAAGGCGGGGCCGGGCAACTGGCGCGAAGCGCAGGAAGCCTACGAGCGCCTGCGCCGGGGCCGCACGCGCAAGGTGCAGTACGCTTCCATTTCGACGGCGGACGTGCTGCATCTGCCCGACGGCCCCGCGGCTCACGAGCGCAATGCGCGGCTCGGCTCGCGCGAGGGCGTGCTCCATCACCTGGACTGGATTCACGACTTCGATGCGCTCGCGCAGGAGCCGAACGAACGCCAGGGTGGAACGTGGCTTTGACGGGGCAGCGAACCGCGCCGTTAATGATCTGTTAATCTCGGCACTCTACAATCGCCGCTGTCAACGGACCATTATTCCGCAAGGAGCCCCCATGCAAAACACCGCCGTCCAGCGCTATGACCTCGTAGCGCGTCTGTTGCACTGGCTGATCGTCGCCCTCGTGGTGGCGCAGTTCATCATCGGCTGGACCATGCCGGACGTGCACCGCGATACGCGCCCGGATGGTGAAATCGCCTGGCACCTCGGCGTCGGCACGGCGCTCATCGCCGCGATGGCATGCCGTCTGATCTGGCGCGCGACCCATCGGCCGCCGCCCGACGACCAGACGCCATTCATGCGCGCCGTGGCAGCCCTCACGCATTTCGCCCTCTATGCCCTGGTCATCGCGGTGCCGGTGCTGGGGTGGATCAACGCGTCGTCGCGCGCGTGGGCCGTTACGCTGTTCGGCGCCATTCCCTTGCCCGCGCTCTCGCCCGCGGGCTCGTCGTTCGGGCACGCTATGGGCGACGTCCACGGCGTGCTGGCGTGGGTGCTGTTCGCGCTCGTCTGCCTGCATGTGGCCGCCGCGCTCTTCCATCGTTTCGTGCTCAACGATGGCGTCCTGCAACGCATGAAGCTCTAACCGTCATTCGGCGCGGCGGGGCGCATCGGGCTCCGTCACGAAGCCGACCCTGGCGAGCCCCGCGGCGCTCGCCGCCGAGAGCAGCTTCGCAATGCGGCCGTAGGGTGTCGCTCGGTCGGCCGAGAGGCGGATCTCGGGCTGCGGCGAGAGCCGCGCGGCTGCCGCGAGCCGCGCCGATAGACCGGAGTCCTGAACAGGCTGCGCATTCCAGCTCATGCGCCCCTGCGCATCGACGACGATATCCACATGCGGCGCCGCCACATCCTCGCGCTGGCTGTTCGCGCGCGGCAGCGCAAGCTTCGCGGACTGATGCAGCACGGGAAGCGTCACCATGAAAATGACGAGCAGCACGAGCATCACGTCGATCAGCGGCGTCATGTTGATGTCGGCGGCCGGCATCGCTTCGTCATCGAACTCCCGATCTTCGTTCATGCCCGCTCCTTCGCCACGGCGGGCGCCAGCGGTGCGCTGCCGGTCAGCAACAGCGCGTGCAGTCCGAACGCGAACCGGTTGAGCTGCCCGACGATATCGCGCGACACACGCGCCAGCGTGTGATGGCCGAGCACCGCGGGAATCGCGACGCACAAGCCAAGCGCAGTCATGATGAGCGCCTCGCCCACCGGCCCGGCCACATGGTCGAGGCTCGCCTCGCCGCTCGCGCCGAGCCCCAGCAGCGCATGGTAAATGCCCCACACGGTGCCGAGCAGGCCCACGAACGGCGCGGTGCTGCCAATCGAGGCGAGCAGGCCCAGGCCGCGCTGAAGATGCGCCGCGCTCTCACTCACCGAAGCCTTGAGGCTGCGCTGCAGCCAGTCGCTCAGATCCACGCGCGCCCGGTGCCCCGCCCCGCTCGCCTCGTGCTGTGCGAGCGCGCGCCGGCCCGCGCTCGCCAGTTCGAAGAACGGCGTGCCTGGCTGGCCCAGCGCTTCCATGCCATCGGCGCCGGTGCCCGGGTCCCCGAAGCAGCGCTGCGCGGCGCCCGCACGCCGGCGCAGACGCGCGAACTCGATCGCCTTCAACGCCATCACCGACCACGACGCAATCGACATCGCGGCGAGCAAGGCCGCGACGAAGCGCGTCATCGGATCGCCCTGAGCCCACAGGTGCGTGATTCCATAGGTTGGCATGACGTCCTCCGCTTTATTCACCGGGTCATTCGCTGAGATTGAACGTGAACGGCACGTCGGCGCGAGCCGGCGCCGGTTTGCCGCTCTGCGCGTAAGGCTGGCAGTGACTTTCGAGCGCCGCGTTGCGCGCCGCTTCGTCCAGCCGCGCATAGCCGCTGCTCGTCGCGACGCGCGCGGCGACTACGTGGCCATCCGCTGCGGTTTCGAGTTCGATGACGGCAGTGCCCGCTTCCGCGCGGCGCAAAGACTGCGCCGGGTAATCAGGCTTCGTTAGTGAGCAGTCCAGATGAGCGACGCGATGCGGTGTCTCGGCGACGGGTTCGGCTGCCGCCTGCGGTTGGGGCTGCCGTGCGACGGCTACGGGCGGCGCTGGCACAGCGGCTTGCGTCGCGGCGTGGACATCCGTCGGGGCAGTCACTGGCGTCGCGGCCCTTGCCTGTGTCTGGGCACGCGTGTGTGGCGCATCATGCGGTGGAGGCGCCTCGGCAATACTTCGCACTGCATGCTGAATTGGTCGATTGGCCGACGGCGTTTGCCTGTGCGCTTCGTTCCTTTGCGGCATCGCTGGAATCGTTGGAATCGCTGGCAGCGGTGCGATCAATACCGCCTCGATCGTCCTCGCGCGCAGAGGCTCGCTGCGCTGTAGCGGGGCCTCCCACTGCACTACGGCAAGGAGCACCGCATGCAGCGCAAGCACGCCCGCAACGACAACGGCGATCGACAGCCGCCGCCCCGCTGCTTCCCGCCGCGCGAATGCGCCGCGCTCAAACCGCGGGCCATCCCCACGATCGAAGCGCGCAACGGCCGAGCCCATGACGATCCCCCCGCTCAAAGCGCCAGCGAATTCTGCTTGCTGCGAAACACGATAGGCCGCTCGTCGTCGCGCTTCGGCCGCCGCGCGAACTCCACGGCCTGCACGATCTCGCCATGGTGCGGCGATTTCTCGCATACGGGGTCGGCCGCCCTCGCGTCGCCGGTCAGCAAGTACGCCTGGCACCGGCAGCCGCCATAATCGGCGTGACGTTCGTCGCAACTGCGGCACGGCTCACGCATCCAGCCGTCGCCGCGATACGCGTTGAACGCGTCGCTTTCGTACCAGATCTGCCGCAGCGGAACGTCGCGCACGTTCGGCAACACGAGGCCGGGCAATGAACGCGCCGCGTGGCACGGCAACGCCGCGCCATCCGGCGCAACGCCGAGAAACACGTTGCCCCAGCCACTCATGCAGGCTTTGGGCCGTTGCTCGAAGTAATCGGGCACGACGAACAAAATGCGGCACTTCCCGCCTATGCGGGCGCGATAGCGGTTCACCGTCTCCTCGGCTTCGCGAAGCTGCTCGACGGTAGGCATCAACTGATCGCGGTTGAGCATCGCCCAGCCGTAGTACTGCGTGTTCGCAAGCTCCAGATAATCGGCGCCGAGTTCGAGCGCCATATCGATGATCTCTGCCACGTGCGGCAAATTGAAGCGATGCAGCACGCAGTTGAGCACCATGGGATAACCGTGCGCCTTCACGAGCCGCGCGACATCGCGCTTGCGTTCGAAGGTGCGCGTGTTCGTGAGGAAGTCGTTGAGTTCGCGCGTGGAGTCCTGCATCGACACCTGGATATGATCGAGCCCGGCGGCCTTGAGCCGCTCGATTCGCCCGGCGTTCAGGCCGATGCCCGACGTGATCAGGTTCGTGTAGAAGCCGATCTGGCGCGCATGAGCGACCAGCGTTTCCAGATCGTCGCGCAGCAACGGCTCGCCGCCGGAGAAGCCGATTTGCGCGGCGCCCAGTTCGCGCGCGGCGCTGATGGTCGCGCGCCAGGCTTCGGTGTCGAGTTCTTCGCCGTGCCGCGCGAAGTCCACCGGGTTGTAGCAGAACGCGCAGTGCAGCGGGCACCGGTACGTCAATTCGGCGAGCAGCCACAGCGGCTTGGGCAGGAGAGCGGGATCGGGCGCCATGTCAGTCGAGCCAGCCGCGCAGCCGCGCATGATCGAGAAACCGGTAGACGTCGGGCGCCAGCTCCGACGTGCTGAAAAGGCGCTCCAGTTCGCCGATGATCTCGTCGAGTTCGTGCGCGCCGTCACATCGCGCGAGTATCTCGCCCGCGCTCGAATTGAGCTTCACCATCCCTTCGGGATAGAGCAGCACGTACGCGTCCTGGGCCGCCTCCCATTGCAAGCGGTACATGCCGCGCAAACGCGGCCGCAGCGGCACGCCGCTGCCTGCATCGGTCACTATCGGGTTCATATGGGCCATGCCTTTTCGACCGCATCGAGGATCGACCAGAGAATATCGAGCTTGAACTGCAGGATCTCGACCGCGCGCCGCTGCTCGGCGGCCGTGCGGAAATGGCCCAGCGTCACTTCGAGGCCGTGTTCGACGTCGCGCTGCGCGAGCGGTACCCGGCTGCGGAAATACCCGAGCCCCTGCGGCTCGATCCATGGGTAATGCGAAGGCCAGCCGGCCAGGCGGTCGAGGTGGATCTGCGGCGCGAACATTTCGGTGAGCGACGAGCACACCGCCTCCTGCCACGGCGCGCGCCGCGCGAAGTTCACATAGGCGTCGACTGCGAAGCGCACACCGGGCAGCACATCCCGTTGCGACCACAACGTTTCTCGATCGATGCCTACCGCCTCACCCAGCCGCACCCAGGCTTCGATGCCGCCTTCGTTTGCGCCTTGCCCGTCGTGGTCCACGAGGCGCTGGATCCAGCGGCGGCGCGTTTCGCGATCGGGGCAGTTCGAGAGGATTGCCGCGTCCTTGAGCGGAATATTGATCTGGTAGTAGAAGCGGTTCGCGACCCAGCCGCGGATCTGCGCCGGCGAGCAGCGACCGCTGTTGAGCATCCGGTTGAACGGATGGTGAATGTGATACCGCGATTCAAGGGCGCGCAGACGTGACTCGAATTCGTTCGCAGTCCACGGTATCTCATGCGCATCGGTCAACGTAAAAGGTGCGTTCATTTTCATACCTGAAACTGCATGCCGTCGTGAGCCACGTCGATACCGTGTGCGCGCAGCTGCGCGTGCTCGACGGAATGCGGGTCGAGAATCGGGTTCGTGTTGTTGATATGCGTAAGCACCTTGCGCGTGCCACGCGGCAGCGTATCGAGCCAGTCGATCATGCCCGGCCGCCCGCCGTCGCCGCGCTGCGCGAGGTGTCCCATGTCGACCGCGTGCTTCGTGGATAGACCGAGATCGATCATCTCGGTGGTCGTCCAGAACGTGCCGTCCACGAGCACGAGGTCCGCGTTGCGCATGGTGTGGAGCACATCGGTGCTAACTTGTGCGAGACCGGGCGCATAGAATGCGCGCGTTCCCGCATTGGTGTCTTCGATCAGGAGTGCCACATTATCGCCCGGCACCGAGGCCTCGCGGCGCGGCGAATAGGGCGGTGGCTTGCTCTCCACGGGCATGGCGGTAAAGCGCAGGCCATCGCATGCCGCAATCGTGAAGGGCTCGCCTGGCGCGACCGCGTGTGCCTCGACGCCACAGTAGTGGCCGAGCAGCGGCACGAGCGGCAATCCGCTCGAAAGGTCGTCGAGCACCGGCGCGCAGGCATAGAGCGGCAGCGGCGAGGTGCGCTCGCGCAGCATCAGCAAGCCGGTGACGTGGTCGATCTGCGCGTCCGTCAGCACGACGGCCGCGAGTGCGCTGTCGCGCATTGCGCGCGCGGGCTGCAGGTCGCAATGCGAACGCAATTGCGTCAGCAGATCCGGCGAAGCATTGACGAGCACCCAGTCCACGCCGTCGCCGCTCACCGCGATCGACGACTGCGTGCGCGGCAGCACGTCGCCGCGCGCATGCCGTGCGCGGCGGCAGTTCGCGCAGTTGCAGTTCCATTGCGGCAGGCCGCCGCCCGCACCCGAACCCAGTATCCTGATCTTCATGATCGTTCTCTTCGCAGGCCGCCCGCCACGCCTTCATGGCCGCGCGGACGGCACGCTGCCGTGCGCTCAGCGGTTGGCGATATACATCGTGATTTCAAAGCCGAAACGCAGGTCGGTGTATGAAGGGGTGGTCCACTGCATGACATGTCTCCTTGTTTGAGGTTGCATCGCAATACCGCATCGAATGGGTGCGGCCAGTCTCTTCAAAGCAAAGCCCATGCCGATGTGAGCGCGCGCCCGCCTGATACGTTCAGTGCGGGCGCGCGGCAAAGGGTGTTGCGTTTCGGAACACGGGTGCTACAAGATGCAACACCCGTGGGACAGAGGAAGGGGGAGAGGTCAGCCCGGCGACTGGCGCAGAACGCGCTTCAAGCGCCGCCAGAGCCACGGCCCGGATCGACAGCGGGCATCTTGCGATAGATGGTATTGCGCGACACGCCCAGCGCCCGCGCCGCCGCCGAGACGTTGCCTCCGTGCCGCGCGAGCGTGGCGGCGATCATCGAGGCGGTCACGTCTTCGAGGCGCGCGTCCTCCTGCACCAGGGTATCCGCAGGCGCGGGCGACGCCGCCATGGCCTGCGCTTCGCCGCGGCAGCGCAGATCGTCGAAGAAGTCGTCGGGCAAATGCTCGCGCCGGATCTGGCCGTCGTCGTCGACCATGGCAGCGGCGGTGCGCAACAGGTTGCCGAGTTGCCGGAAGTTGCCCGGCCAGGCGCAGCGCTCGAACAACGCCATCACATCCGGCGCGACAGTGAGCGGCTCCCGGTCCGTACGCCCGTGCGATTCCTGATGCAGCAGCTTCTGGATCACGACCGCGAGATCGGTGCGGTCGCGCAGCGGCGGCAAGCGGACCACGAGGCCATTGAGCCGGTAGTACAGGTCTTCGCGGAAGCGGTTCTGCGCGATCATCTCGCGCAAATCGCGGTGGGTCGCGCAGATGATCGCGATATCGACGGGAATCGTCTTCGTCGAGCCGAGCGGATTGACGATGCGTTCCTGCAGTACGCGCAGGAGGCGCACTTGCAGTGGATAAGGCATGTCGCCAATTTCGTCGAGAAACAGCGTGCCGCCGTTGGCCTGCAATAGCTTGCCCGCCGCGCCTTTGCGCCGCGCACCCGTAAACGCCCCCTCTTCGTAGCCGAATAGTTCCGATTCGATCAGCGTTTCGGGAATCGACGCGCAATTCACCGCCACGAACGGCTGATCGCGGCGCGGCGAATCGTTGTGGATGGCCTGCGCGAGCAATTCCTTGCCGGTGCCGGTCTCGCCGGTGATCAGAACCGGAATGTCCTTGCCGATCACCTTGCGCACCTTCGCGATCACGAGCGCGACCTGCGGATCGCCCGTGTCGAGATAGCTCAGGCGCGAGAGGCCCATGGAAGGCGGCTGCGCCGCCGCACAGGCGGGCACGGCCGCCGCATCGTGCACGACCGCTGGCCGGCTGCCCGGCGCTTGCGTCGCGCGCCTGAACTGGACGCGCGCGCAAACGACCGCCCCGTTGGTCAGATTGAGCATGAGGTGCGGCTCGAGGCTCGCGCGCATGCGGTCGATGAGTTGCGCGCTCGTGGTCTGGAACAGCGACGACAGCGTGTGCGCGCGCAGCGCGGCGAGCGGCAGGCCGAGCTGAAACTGCGCGCTGCGGTTCGCCGAAAGAAAACGCCCATCGCTCGTGAACGCGACGATGCCTTCCATCAGCGTGCCGAGGAACTCCGCTCGGCCGTGAAAGGAGACCTGCAGCGTCTCCTGAAAAGTCGTGGCGAACAGATGATTCTCGATCATCTGCACGGACATGCGCGCGAGCGCCATGGTGTGCTGGTGGTAGCTGCGATGATCGCCCGTCACGTCGAGCACGCCGATCACGTCGCCATACGGATCGAAGATCGGCACGCTCGAACACGTGAGAAAACGGTTTGCCGCGAGGTAATGCTGGTCGCCGTGCACGACCATCGCGCAGCGCTCGGCAAGCGCGGTGCCGATCGCGTTGGTGCCCTGGCGGTCCTCGGCCCAGTTCGCGCCGGGACGCAGCGCGACCTTTTCGGCGCGCTGGAGAAAGTCGTCGTCGCCGATCGAATGCAGGATCAAGCCTTCGGCATTGGTCAGCACGATCATGCTTTGCGTATTGACGATCTGCTCGTGTAGCGTCTCCATGACCGGCATCGCATGCAGGCACAGCACGCGATTCTGTTCGCGCTTCAGTTCGAGGCTCGCGCACGTAAGCACATCGTAATCAGGCTTCACCGTCGTTCGCAGACCGAAAGTTTCCGATCGCTCGTGCGCTTTCTGGATCGCTGGCGCGGGCCAGCCATTGGACATCGCGACCGCTTGCCCTGCGGCCATATGAACTTCGTCGCGCATTCTCTCCTCCACGATTGGCCGGTACCTTGCCGGACACATTTCGGTGTCTCTATTAGCAAGCTCCGGGCCATCCGGCCAGCGCACGAAACGGCCGGCTTGCGGCAAACGCGCGCGCGACGCGCAACACGCTGTGTAAGCGAACCGTATGCAAAGGCGCGGGTGTCGAGTCGAACACGCACACAATCGATTCGCCATTCCGTGTATTACCGCAAATCGCCCGCGTGGACAAATGCGGACTCACCCCGATGCGCGCATGGTCGAGTTCCCTTCGGCTCAGTCCCACGCGTAGTGGAGGCCCACCCAAAAGCCGCGCGGCGCACCTGGTCCGACGAATTGCTCGTTCACGGGGTTCGCGCCGTCGAACGTGTGGCCGGGGCCGTTGAAGAAGTTCTGGCCCAGCACGCCGAAGCTCGCATAACGTCTGTCGAACAGGTTCGTTACGTTCGCATAGATCTCCAGCCGCTTCGTGATGCGGTAGCGCGTATCCAGATCGACAAGCACGTAGCCCGCTATCTTTCCGTTGATGTCCTGATTGTTTTCGTCGCCTTGCGCATAAACGCCGCTGCGCCACGTGATGTTCGTACCGATGCTCCACTTCGCCGTGGCCGCGTAATCGAGCCGAAGCTTGACGGCATGGGTGGGAATGCCGGGCACGTGGTCACCCGGCCGCACCGTCACGACGCCGTTTGCATCCGCCGAGGAATTCGCGGGGCTATGTTCCGTCCACGTCGAGCGGTAGGTCGCATTCACGTAGCTGTAGTTCAGACCTATGCCGACGGGGCCCCATACCGTGTGCCCCGCCAGTTCGATACCCTGGCGGCGCGTCTTGCCGACGTTCTGGAAATAGCCCTGCGTGCTGCCAGCCGCGCTCACGAACTCGATGTCGTTGGACAGCGTAGTGCTGAACGCGGCGGCGCTCCAGGTGGTCGCCGCGCCGGGATGGCCGCGCGCCCCCGCTTCGAACGTCTTCGAAACCACGGCTTGCAGCGCCGGGTCGGCCACGAAGTTGTTCGGTAGTGAGCACGGCGCGGCCGGGTCCGCGCACGCAAGCTCGATGGCGGTCGGCGCGCGCATGCCTTCGTTGTAGGCCGCATAAATGGTGAGGGCCGGCAGCGGATTCCAGTTGAGGCCGACAGCCGGATTGAAACGCGAGAACGTGTGATAGCCGTCGAGCAGCGGCTGCATGCCGCTTTCGTCGCCAATGCGCGCGCTCGACCAGTCGTAGCGGCCCGATAGCGTGAGCGTCCATTGCGGCGTGAGCGTGAGCGTCTCGTTCAGATAGAGGCCATAGTTCACGTTGCGTGTTTTCGCATCGGTCTGCTGACTAAAATTTCCGATGCCTACCGTCGCGCGGTCGGACGTGAACGAGGCGTTCTGCGACGACGAAACGTAGTGCGAGTTGGCGAAGTCCGCCGCCACACCCGCAACGAGCTGGCTGCCAATGCTGCCCAGTTTGCCCAGCAGCGTGAGCTGCAGGCTCGCACCGAAGCGCTCCGTCGTGACGACGGAATCGACGTTGCTTCCCTCCAGCGTGTCGACATTGCCATTTTCGTCGATCGATCCGTAGTTCGCATTGTTGTTGCTGCTCGTGTTCTCGTTGCGCAGATGCCGATAGTACGCGTTGCCGCTCAGTTCGACGTTGTCGGTGAAGAAATGCTCGCCCGATAGCGTGAGATAGCCCACGCTGTTGCGATTCAGGTCCGGGAACGTGTAGGCCTGCTTGGGGTTGTCGAGAAACGAGCGGGGAATGGTCTGGCTGCCGTAGAGCGAGTTGTCCGCGCCGCCGCCGGAAATCGAGAGCGTGGTGTCGTCATCGGTGTAGCGCAGCTTGCCGAATGCCTGGCGCACGCGGCTCGCGTTGTGGTCGGCCCAGCCGTTGTCGTTCGTGACGTTGGCATTCGCGTAATAGTCGAAATGCGGCCCGAACACGCCCCCCTGCTCGAATTGCGCGCTCTTGCGCCCCCATGAGCCTCCTGAGAGATCGACGCTGCCGCCCGGACTCGTGCGGCCGTTCTTTGTCGTGATCGCGATTGCGCCGCCCAACGTGTTCAGTCCATACACGGGGTTCGAGCCGGGAATGAGCTGGATCTTGTCGATCGCCCCGGATGGAATCAAGTCCCAGTTCACGACGTCGCCGAACGGCTCGTTCACGCGCACGCCGTCCAGGAACACCGACAACCCCTGCGGCGTGCCAAGCACTGGCGAGGCCGTAAAGCCCCGATAGCTCAGGTTCATCTGGAAGGGGTTGCCCTGGGCGTCCTCCACGCTCACACCCGGCAGGTTGGCAGCGAAGAAGTCCGTCAGCGTTTCGCGGTGCTGCGTTTCGATGTCCTGCGCGCGGACCGTCTGCACATTCGCCGGCACCTGCGCGAGCGGCGTGCCGATGCCGAGCAGCGGCGTCGTGCCGACCACGACAACGCCGGGCAGCACCAGCGGCGTGGGCGCCCCCTGCGGCTCGCCCCCGGCGTCAGCCGTGGCGGCCCTGGACGCATCCGCGCAAAACACGGCGAGCGTGAGCCATGCGCCAAGCACGGCATACGAGCGCCTGGCGCCCACGCGAGCGTCCCTCTCCGTTGTCGACATCCGTCTCCACCTGTCTTATGCGGTCACGGCGGTCAAACGCCAAGGCGTCTGCCGCCGGCCGATGCGTACACAACCTGTCTCCTCTTCGCTGTGGTCTAGCCAGGAACGTGCCAGCACACGGGAAAGCGTGCTTGCCGCTGTCCGGCAAGCGCGCTTCGCCGCCCGACTGTCACGTTCGCCAACAGTTTCCGCTGCGCCTTGTACCTGAATGCAACAGATCGACCATTGCCGGACACCTCGGCCGTGAGCTGAGGAACGGGCTGCATCCCCCGCTGCGCAAAGCGACGCGGAAAATGGCATACGACTTGCAAGAACGGTTTCGCACCCGGACCGGCCCCACCCCCGCGCATCCAGCCTGACCGCTTCCCGGCCGTGCATCGACAACTAATCAGGAGACGAAGATGAAGAGACGCTCGGCTGCGGCAAGCCGGCTTGCGACCTGTGCCATGGGTATCGCGGCGGCGATCACCTTGAACGCGGGCCCCGTGGATGCCGCCTCGGATTACCCACCCGTGACCTATGACCGCCTGACCCGCGCGCAAAGCGATCCGGGCTGGCTCACGTACTACCGGAGCTACAACGGACAGTCGCATTCGCCGCTCAAGCAGATCGACGCATCGAACGTCGGCGAGCTCAAAGAGGCGTGGCGCTACCAGTTTCCCGCTGAACTCAAACAAGGCTTCGAGGCGACGCCTATCGTCAACGGCAACTATCTTTTCGTCAGTACACCGAAGGACAACGTCTACGCCTTCGACGTGAAAACCGGCACGCAACTCTGGAAATACGAACCGAAACTCAGCGCGGAGTCGTTCAAGACCGCATGTTGCGACGTGGTCAACCGCGGCGTCGCGCTCTATGGCAAGAACGTCTATATCGCCATGCTGAGCGGCGAAATCGCCGCGCTCGATGCGAAAACCGGCAACGTGGTCTGGAAGAAACAGATGTTCGAGCCGGGTCTCGGCTATGCGTTCTCGCTCGCGCCGCTCGCGCTCGACGGCTCGCTCGTGGTCGGCACCTCGGGTGGCGAGTACGGCATCCGCGGCTACATCGCCGCGCTCAGTCCGGACGACGGCTCGATCGTCTGGAAGCGCTACACCATTCCTGGCGCCGGCGAAAAAGGCGCGGAGACCTGGCCCGACGGCATGCAGGCGCACGGCGGCGGCGCCGCGTGGCTCACCGGCACCTACGACGCCGCGAGCCGTACCCTGTACTGGGGTGTGGGCAATCCCGGCCCGTGGCTCGCCGCGCTGCGCCCTGGCGATAATCTGTACTCCGATTCACTGCTCGCGCTCGATCCGAAGAACGGAGATCTCAAATGGCACTATCAGTACACGAGCAACGACACGTGGGACTATGACGGCGTCAACACGCCGATCCTCGCGAACATCCAGTACAAAGGCAAGGATTACGACGCCATCATCCACGCGGACCGCAACGGCTTCTTCCACGCCATCGACCGGCAAACAGGCAAGCTGATCTACGCGGAGCCGTTCGTGAAGGCGACCTCGGTGACGGGCTACACCGCCGAGGGCAAGCCGATTGAGGATGCCTCGAAATTCCCCAAGGCCGGCTCGACCATCGACACCTGCCCGAGCTTTCTCGGTGGCAAGAACTGGTGGTCCGTGTCCTACGATCCTGAGCGGCACATCGCCGTCGTGCCGGCGCTCCACGCGTGCATGAGCCTTTCTGGCAAATCGGTGAGCTACATGGAAGGCCTGCCCTATCTCGGCGAGGGCTTCGAAATCAAGCCTGAACCCGGTAGCGAGGGCTATGGTGAGTTGCAGGCCATCGACGTGAACACGGGCAAGAAGCTCTGGGGTCACTGGAGCAAGATGCCCTGGAACGGCGGCGTCGCGACGACGGCGAGCGGACTCGCATTCAGCGGCTCGCTCGACGGCCATCTCTATGCCTTCGACGTTTCCACCGGCAAGGTGTTGTGGGAGAGCCCGCAGCTCGCTAGCGGCATCATCGCGCAACCGTCCGTGTTCGAAGTCGATGGTAAGGAGTACGTCGCGGTGCTCGCCGGCTACGGCGGTGCGAATCCGATCTGGGGCGGTCCGATGGCCGACGTAGCGAAGGATGTTCCGCGCGGCGGCACGCTCTATGTTTTCGCGCTGAACCGGGGCTGAGCGAGCCGTTCCGCGCTTCATCCCGCGCCTGTCATCCCCTGCTTTGCGCCGCACGCGCACGCCGCGCGCGCGGCGGCCTCGCCTCCACTGGAGCACAAGATCATGAATTTCCGCATCACCCACATCGCCGTGGCCGCTGCGCTCGCGGCGGGCGGCGCGCACATGAACGCACATGCCGCGACCAACGCCGTGCGCGTCTGCACGTTGCCGGGCAGCCCAACGGCCGTACTCGACGTGGCCGTTGCGCGCGCCGTGCTAAAGGCCGCCGGCATACCCGCGACGTTCGCCACGCATGGCATCGACGACGATGGCGGCGACGACGGCATCTCCGCGCACGAACTTTCCCGTGCGCTTGCCCGCGACTGCGACCTCGTTGCGGGCTTCCCGCGCTCGTCGATCGCCGACGCGTCGGGCTCGCAGATGGTCTTCTCTCAAGGCTATCTGCGCTCCGGCTATGTGAGCATCACCTTGCGCGGTCCGCACGCCGCAACGGCTGCCGCAGACGGCAAGGAAACCGTTGCGGCGACCTGGTCGAGCCCATCGCAGCTGATCGCCGTGCAGCAGAAGAATGTGCGCTTCGACCTGGAGAACACGTCCGAACTGACTGTCGACGCGGTCGCCAAAGGACGCGCCCAGCGCGCGATCGTCTGGTACCCGGCCGTCGTTGCTTACCAGCGCACACATCCCGAGCAGCAATTCGCCGTGGCAGCGGCGCCCTCCCCGTATGCCGACTGGAATCTCGTCTTCGCTTCGGGACCCGGCATGCGTGCGCTGCAAGCGCGCATCGACGACGCGCTCACGCATATGAATGGCGATGGACGCCTCGCCGCACTCACGCGCGGCTGGACACTGCCAGAAGGTGCTACGAGCGAGGCGCGTGCGGATGCTCCACATTTCGACGACGCAATGACTTCGTATCGGCGAGCGCGCGACAACGTACGCGCAGCGGGGCACATCATCAAGGTGGCCGCAACCACCGGCGGCAACGCACCGGCATTCGATCACGAACAGGTGGAACACGGCCAACACCTTTATTCGGACTCCTGTGCGAAATGCCACGGCGCACAGCTTGAAGGCATTACAGCGCCCGCATTGAGCGGACCGGCCTTTGCCCCGGCCGCGAATTCGCATTTGACGATCGGTGGCATTTACCAGTACATGTCGACCAACATGCCGGCCGACCGCCCCGGCAAGATGAGTGATCAGGAGTACGCGGACCTGATGGCGTTCCTGCTCTACACCAACGGTTACGACGCGGGCGACGCGAAGCTGACTTCGGAAGCCGCGCAATCGTCGACCACGCCGCTCAATGCCGGCCCTCGGCACTAGGCTTCCCTTTAACCATGGCAGTACGAAATATTTGCAATCTCACTCTGGACATCCGCATGAATACCCGCAATCGCAGAACCTTCATCCTTCACGCCGCCGGCCTCTGCGCCGCACTCGCCACGGCCGGGCGGGCAATCGCAGCGCCAGCGCTCGTTGACGAGAACGACGCCACGGCCAAGTCGCTGGGCTATCGTGCCAAGGCGAGCAGCGTCGACGCAAGCAAATTTCCGAAATATGCCGCAGGTCAGCGCTGCGCCAATTGCCGCTTCTTTACGGGCGCCGCGGGCGAAGCAGCAGGCGCATGCCCGATGTTTTCCGGCAAGGCGGTCGCGGCCGACGGCTGGTGCAACGTCTACGCGCAGCGCGCCTGATACTTCGCCGCCAGGCTTGGCGCGGTGCTGTGCTTTAGCTACCGTCGATGGCGCGGCGCCATGCCGTTTTCTCCTTGCTCGCAAGCCGGGCCAGCAGCCCGGCGAACGCCCTCACGATCGCGCGCCCGACGGTGGGGTCGGCGAGCATCGCCATTTGACGGCTTCCTCGGGCCGGCCGCCTTCGAACTCACCATGAAGATCGCGGCGACACCCTGTCCCCCGTTGGAGCGTTGCTCGGGCATATCCGAATGCAAGGCCCGGATATCATCGTCAACTTTGGCGGCATGCTTTCCGGCCCCCTTTATGAGGCTTCCAACAGCCGTCCCTTGGGAAGTGGCGCTTCGACGCCGCTCTCGCCCCCATGCTGTTTTTCGTCCGCCTATCCGATGCTGGCGCCGGGCATCAGCGGCCATGTGGCAGTGATTGCGGCGTCATGCGATGACAATGCACCGCCATCACCGCATTGATTTGCGATCCGAATCCTATCTCCGGCGGCTTGCTTCATTGAAATCGTTGCGCCGTCCTTCAGCGACCGCGTGCATTCCACGACGAATGGCAGGCAGCGGTCATACCGGTTGTTCTGAGGAATAGCGATACGGCTCCCCCACTGCATCGCGGCACATGCCTTGCGCGCCGCTTTGTCGGCATGCGCGCGGCGCGGCTTTGACAGTTCGGACGCGCTTGTGAAGCGGCTTGGAAATGGAGGGGAGGACAATGAAGCAGTCGACGAAACGCGCAGTGATATGGGCGTTGGCATTGGCGCTATCGGGCGCGGGTTACCCCGCAGCGGCCAGGGGCGGCAGTGGTGGCGGAAGTGGCGGCGGCAATGGCGGCGGCAATGGCGGCAACGGTGCGGGTGGCGGCGCTGGCAATGGCGGCGGTCATGGCAGCGGCGGAGCTGGGGCTGGAGCCGGAGCGGGCGCTGGTGGTGTTGGCGCAGGCGCAGGCGCCGGAGCGGGCGCTGGTGGCGCTGGTGCCGGCGCGGGTGCGGGCGCAGGCGCCGGATCTAGTGGCGCCGGCGCTGGTGCCGGGTCAGGTGGTGCGGGCTCAGGTGGTGCGGGCTCAGGCGGTGCGGGCTCAGGCGGTGCTGGCTCAGGCGGTGCTGGCTCAGGCGGTGCTGGCTCAGGCGGTGCGGGCTCAGGCGGTGCGGGCTCAGGCGGTGCGGGCTCAGGCGGTGCTGGCAAAGGCGGTGCCGGCTCAGGCGGTGCCGGCTCAGGCGGTGCCGGTTCAGGCGGTGCCGGTTCAGGCGGTGCCGGCTCAGGCGGTGCAGGTTCAGGCGGTGCAGGCTCAGGCGGTGCCGGTTCAGGCGGTGCAGGCTCAGGCGGTGCCGGTGCAGGCGGTGCCGGTTCAGGCGGTGCAGGCGCAGGCGGTGCCGGTGCAGGCGGTGCCGGTTCAGGCGGTGCAGGCTCAGGCGGTGCCGGTGCAGGCGGTGCCGGTTCAGGCGGTGCAGGCTCAGGCGGTGCAGGCTCAGGCGGTGCCGGTGCAGGCGGGGCCGGTTCAGGCGGTGCAGGCTCAGGCGGTGCCGGTGCAGGCGGCGCGGGTGCAGGCAGTGCCGGTGCAGGCGGCGCGGGTGCAGGTAGCGGCGGTGCAGGTAGTGCCGGTTCAGGTGGCCCAGGCGGACCGATGGGCGGCGCGTTGGCAGCTACGAGCGCGCGTTTGGGGGTCACTACAACTATTGTAAAAGTCGAGCCCCCCAGCGCACCGCATACGAATAGCTACGATCACCCGAGCGTGGCCCATTCGGGCGACGGCATGAACGTAAGGGCGGCTCCCCCGCCTGTCGCAAACAGCTACGGCCCGTCGGGTGCCGCCAGCCGGAGCGGCGCCATGAGCGTCCGTGCGGCTCCGCCGCCCGGGGTGAACAGCTACGGACCGCCAGGCGCGACCAGCAAGAGCGGCACGATGAGCGCGCATGCGGCTCCATCGCCGGCCGCAAACGACTATGGCCCGCCCGGAGGCGCCAGGACAGACGCCAGGGCCGGCACCGCGCTGGATACGGGCGGCTACGGCCCGCCGATTCTCACGCGCACAGGGATGGTGTATTTGGGGCCGCCGCGCGCGAAGCAGAACGCGCCGTCGCGCGCGAATGTTCCGGCCAACACCAACGGTATGCACACGACTCCGTATGACGATACGAAGCCGTAACGCGTAGCGCGCTGCACTGGCGCGATGCTGCGTGGTTGCCCGAGACCGTTGCCGCGATAGAGCGAACGCTCTTTCGCGGCGGGCCGGCTTGCGGTCGTCGAGCCATGCGTCTTGCAAACCCCGCGGTCCTCGCACGTCCGCTGACTTGCAAATGCCGACGCCTCCGCCATCGAGCCGGTCGATGCGGAGGCAACGAAATTGCCGCTTTCGGGTATCGGCGTGCCGGCGGGCGCCCACCCGCCGGCACGCTGCGATCAGAGGCCGCTTACCGTCTTGACCGTCACCCACTGGCCATTCTTCACCTGATAGACCGTAGACGACCCATTCTTCAGCGAGCCATTGGCGTTGTACTCGATATGGCCAGTGATGCCATCAAAGCTGATGTTTTGCAGCTTCGCGCGATAATCGCCGGGCTTCGTCGAATTGGCCGCCTGCATCGCCTTGATGGCAGCCCAGGCGGCGTCGTAGCCGAACGGCGCGTAGGAGAGCACGTCGTCGCCGTACTTCTGCTTGAAGCGCTCCGCGAACTTCGCGCCCACCGGTGTGCTGTCGAGCGGACGGCCATACTCCCATGCCATCGCGCCTTCCGACACGTCGCCCGCGAGCTTGATGAAGTCGACGTCCTTGACGCCGCCGCCGCCCACGTACTGCGCCTTGATGCCGAGCTGGCTCATCTGCTTCATGATGCCGGCCGCCTGAGGATTGAGGGCGCCCACGAAAATCAGATCGGGGTTCTTGCTCTTGATGTTCGTGAGTTGGGTCTTGAAGTCCGTTGCCTGATTCGTGGTGTATTCGCGATCGATGATCTCGCCGCCGTGCGCCTTCACCGCCTTCACGAACTCATCGGCTTCACCCTGGCCGAATGCCGTGCGGTCGTCGATCACGGCGATGCGCTTCGCCTTCGTCGTCGTGACTGCATAGGCGCCCGCGGTGCCGGCGTTTTGCGCGTCGCTCGAAATCACCATGAAGATGTTCTTGAAGCCCCGGCCGCTGATGACCGGGTTCGTGGCGGCCGGATCGATGTCGGGCAAGCCCGCCTTTTCATAGAGATCGGACGCGGGAATGGTCGTCCCCGAGTTGAAGTGGCCGACCACAACCGACACGCCTTCGTCCACGAGCTTTTGCGCGACTTGCACGCCCACGCGCGGGTCGGCCTGGTCATCTTCGGCGACGAGTTCGAACGAGACGGGCTGACCGTTGATTTTGACGCCTTGCGCCTTGGCGTCCTCAAGGGCCATTTTGACGCCGTTTTCCAGGTCTTTGCCGTAGTTGGCGTTCGGTCCGCTGAGCGGCGCGGCAAAGCCGACCTTGACAACCGATTGCGCGCGAGAAGCGAGCGGTGCAACTGCGAGAAGTGCTCCAACTGCCACTGCGATAGGGGAAAGAGTCTTCGCAAAACGCATCTTTTATCCTTTGTCGGCAAGCATATGTTCACTGCTATGGCGCACGCCGGCTTCGCTCACCCGCTTTTCCCGCTTTCCTGCGGTCGCGGCGGCTGCCGGTTCGCGGCTCCCGTTTGCATTGACTGCGTGTGATGCTCCTCCTGAAAAGGCGTGGTATTGAACGACCGCTCCAAACGAGACATGCCGGAACGCTCGCTGAAAACGACTATAGGAAGCCAATATCGCTTCGTCTTGGCCATTCTCGACAATATCCATGCGCATTTCTGCACAGCGGTGCAAGCCGAAGCAATCAGGATAAATACGCCTGTGCTGACAAAATAAGGCGTAATAGAAATGTAATCGCGTGGGTGTGGACGGCGGCGAAGTCCCGCATCGCGCGCATCGCGGCACAACGCTCCGCGCCTGCCGGGCAACGACGATTAGCGCTGCGGGGCAAGCTGCCCGCCCCCAAGCGCCACATACAGCGAAGCGCCGTTTTGCAGAGCAGCCGCTCGCAGCTGGATCAATTGCTGTTGCGCGGCAAACAAGCTGCGCTTCGCATCGACCACTTCGAGGTAGATGGAGATGCCGTTCTGGTAGCGAAGATCGGCCGCTTGCGCGAGCCGCGCCTCGGCGGCCACCGCGCGTTCCTGCGCCGCGATCTGCTCGTTCAGGCGCTGGCGAGCGATCAGTGCGTCGGACACTTCGCGAAAGGCCACCTGAACCGTCTTCTGATAGTTCGCCACGAGTTCGGTGCGGCGCGCTTTGGACAAACCAAGTTGCGCGCTGCGGCGCCCCGCGTCGAATATCGGCAGCGTAACGAATCCGGAAACGAGCCATGCCTGCTTGCCGGGCACGAACAGGTCACTCAATTCGGGAGACACGTAGCCGAAATTGCCCGTGAGCGAGATGCGCGGGAAAAAGTCTGCACGCGCGGCCCCGATATCCGCGTCGGCCGCTCTCAAGGACTGCTCGGCAGCACGGATGTCGGGGCGCACGGTCAGCAGCGAAGAAGGCAGGCCCGCGTCGAGATTGCCGAACTGATCGGCGTCCGCGAGCGCGTGGTGCTCCGTCGTGCCGGCTGGCAGCGGACCACCGATGAGGACCGCCAATTGATTACGCTGCTGCCCCGTCGTTCTTTGCAGTTCGGCGAGCTGCGTCTGCGCCTGCGTGACGAGAATGCGCGCCTGCTCATAGTCCACAAGTGATGTCGCGCCTGCTTCGAGGCGCAGCTGTGCGACTTCCAGTGCGTACTGGCGCGTCTCGAGCGTATGCTGCGCGAGGTCGATACCCTCGTTGCCCGAAAGAATGGCGTAGTAGGTCGCCGCCACGTTGCTGATCAGCGAGAGACGAAACGCTTCATTGGCCTCCACGGTCGCCAGATAGTTGCGGCGCGCGGATTCGCTCAGGTTCGCCACGCGCCCCCAAAAATCGAGTTCGAACGACGTGACGGCCACCTGCACGCTGTACTGGGTGAAGTGGATCGAGGCGTTGTTGTCGGGCAGTTCAGGTTCGACCGAGGTAAGCGGCGTTTTCGTGCGGGTGGCGTCCGCGCCCGCCGCTACTTGTGGTAACTGCGCGGAACGCTGCACGCGATAAAGCGCCTGCGCCTGCTCGATGCGCGCGACCGATGCGGCCAGATCGCGATTCTGCTCCAGCGCCAAAGCGATGAGCCGCTTGAGCATGGGGTCGCGAAAGAACGTCTCCCACGTGAGCTCCGAAGCGAGCCGGTCGCCCCCCGAGGTGGCGATATCCGCGCTCTCATACGAGTTGGCCACGGGCAAATCCGGCTGCTGGTAGCGCGGAGCGAAATTGCAGGCGGCGAGCAGCAGGCACACTACGACCCCGGCTCCCGCTGAATGATTGGCACACTTAAGCATCGCCCTCTCCCGCGGGCAGCGCATCCGCTTCCTCGTCGTCGGGCGACCGCTTGCGGCTCAGCCACCTGCGCGCAACCACATAAAACACCGGCGTGAAGAAGATGCCGAGCAGCGTGGCGGTGAACATGCTGCCCATGATGCCGGTGCCCACGGCCTGCCGCCCCGCTGCGCCCGCGCCCGTGGCGAGCACGAGCGGCAGCATGCCCAGCACGAAGGTCACGCTCGTCATCAGGATCGGCCGCAGGCGCTGGCGCGCGCCGTTTGTGGCGGCGGTCACGGTATCGCTGCCTGCAGCCTCCTCCTTGATGGCGAATTCGACGATCAGAATGGCGTTCTTGGCCGCGAGCCCGATGATGGTCACGAGGCCGATATTGAAGTAGACATCGGCGGAAAAGCCCCGCGCCATGGTGAGAAGCACCGCGCCCAGCACGCCCAGCGGAATGATGAGCAGCACGGCAACGGGAATCGCCCAGCTCTCATAGAGCGCGGCCAGCAGCAGAAAGACCACGACGAGCGAAAGCAGCAGCAATGCCCCGATCTGCCCGGCTGCCTGCTGCTCTTCGTAGGCCGTGCCGGTCCATTCATAGGTCATGTTGCCGGTGAGAACCTGGTCCGCTATGCGCTCCATCTCCGCGAGCGCCGCGCCGCTGGATCGGCCTGGCGCCGCCTGCCCCGATATCGTCGCCGAAGGAAAGCCGTTATAGCGCTCCACCTGCTGCGGGCCCGTCGTCCAGTGCACGCTCGTGAACGCGGAAAACGGCACCATCTCGCCAAGGTTGTTGCGCAGTCGCAGCGCGCTGATGTCCTCGGGCCGCATGCGCTGGTCAGCGTCGGCCTGCATGAGCACGCGCAGCACATTTCCCTCGTAGACGAAGTCGTTCACGTAGTTCGAGCCGAACGCGAGCGCGAGCGCGCTGTTGACCTGCCCGATCTGCAGACCCAGTGCGCGCGCCTTCACGCGATCGATATCGACGTACAGTTGCGGCGCGGGCGGCAAACCGTCGGGACGCACGCCCACGAGCAGCGGGCTGCGCGACGCCTCCATCAGCATGCGCGCGCTGGCCTGCTGCAACGCCGCGCCGCCTACCCCGCTGCGATCCAGTATCTTCATCGTGAACCCGCTGGCATTGCCGAGTGCGGGAATGGGCGGCGGATCGAGCGCGAACACGAGCGCCTCTGGAATGTTGCGGAAGGCGGCGTTCGCGCGCCCGACCAGCGCCGCCGCGGAGTTCGCCGCGCCTGGCCGGTCCGCCCAGGGCTTCAGGTCGACGAATGACATCGCAGCCGACTGCCCCTGGCCGAAGAAGCTGAATCCGGTGATCGACGCGATATTGCGCACCTGGGGCTGCTGCCTGAGAAAGGCCTCGACCCGATCGACGACTTGTTGCGTGCGCTGCGCGGTCGCGCCAGGCGCGGCCGTGTACGCGACAAAGATATGCCCCTGGTCTTCGCCCGGAATGAAGCCGCGCGGCAGTTGCGTGAAGAGAAACCCCGTCGCGACGCACACCACGAGAAAGACGGCGAGCCAGCGCACCGGCGCGCGCAGCATGGCCTCCACGGCGCGCACGTAGCGCTCGGTGGCCGAGTCCATGCCGCGATTGAATGCGTCGAAAACGCGCTGCTGGACGCGCGCCGGCCAACGTATGACGGTATGCCCGTGCGAGCCGTCACCGGCCTTCGCTTTGCGGTGCAGCAGTGTCGCCGACATCGCCACGCCCAGCGTCAACGCAAGCAAGGTAGACAGAAAGATCGAAACGGTGAGCGTGACCGAGAACTGCCGATAGATCGCGCCCGTCGAGCCGGGAAAGAAGGCCATCGGAACGAACACCGCAATGAGCACGAGCGTGCTGGCAATCGCGGCGCCCGCAATCTGGCCGACCGCCTTGACGGTCGCGCGCCGCGAACCGAGCCCCTCTACCTGGATCACGCGCTCGACGCTTTCCACCACCACGATCGCATCGTCATTGAGAACGCCGATCGCGACGACCATGGCAAACAACGAAAGCAGATTGATCGAGAGTCCGAAAAGATAAATGCCAACACAGGTTCCGATCAGCGCGATCGGCACGACCAGCGTGGGGATCAGCGTGGCCTGCCACTTCTGGAGGAACAGGAAAACGATGACCGTCACGAGCAGCAGCGCCTCGACCATGGTGCGCAACACGCCGCTCAGCGAGGTCGTGATGAACGGCGTCGTATCGAACGGAACCACCCATGTCACGCCTTTCGGAAAGGTCGGCTGCAATTGCGCGAGACGCTGCCGCACGGCGCTGGCCACGGCCAGCGCATTGGCGCCGCTCGCGAGCTGAATGGCGATTCCTGCGGACTCCTTTCCATTCACGCGAAAGGCGAATCCGTAGCTGTCGTTGCCCAGTTCCACGCGCGCGACGTCGCCCACCCGCACCGTGGAGCCATCGGGATTCGAGCGCACGATCACTTCGCGGAATTGCTCGGGCGTCGAGAAACGGCCGCGCATGACGATCTGCGCGTTGAGCTCCGCACCCGGCGCAGTGGGTTGGTCGCCGAGACCGCCGCCCGCCGTCTGGCTGTTCTGCTCCTGAATCGCCGTCATCACTTCGTTAGCCGAAATACCGAAGCTGCTGAGCTTCTCCGGATCGATCCATATCCGCATCGCATACGACGAGCCGAAAAGCTGTGCGTCGCCAATGCCGGGAATGCGGCGCAATTCATTGACGATGTTGTTCGCCGCGAAGTTGCCGAGTTCGACGGCCGGTATCGAACCATCGGCGGATTGCAGCGCCACGAGCATCAGAAAGCCCGACGATGCTTTCGTGACCCGCACGCCAATCTGGCGCACTTCCAGCGGCAGGCGCGGCTCCACGCGGCTCAAGCGGTCCTGCACCTGCGAGAGCGCGACATCGAGATTGGTACCGGGCCTGAGCGTGACGGTGATTTGCGCGGTGCCGTTCGAGCGGCTCTGCGACGACATGTAAAGGAAGTTGTCCACGCCGTTCATTTCGTTTTCGATGATCGACGTCACGGTGCGGTCCAGCGTCTGCGCGTCAGCGCCGCTGTAGACCGCCGATATCGTGAGCGATGGTGGCGCGACGTCCGGGTACTGTTCGACCGGCAGCAGCATGAGCGCGAGGCCGCCAAAGAGCGCGATGAAAAGCGCGACCACCCACGCGAAAACCGGCCGGTAGACAAAGAATTGCTTCATGGGTGCGGCGCTCAGGAGGGGTTCGCGGCAACGGGATGCGCGTCGACGCGCTGCCCCGGCTGCACCCTCTGCCAGCCATCGACGATGACCCGCTCGCCCGGCTCGAGGCCGTCCTTGACGACCCATTGCCCCTCTTCCTGCGGGCCGAGCACGACGTTACGCCGCACGACGGTGCCATCGTCGGCCACGAGCGAGAGGCTCGTCGCGTTGTTGTCGAACTGCACGGCACGCACGGGCACGGCCATGCCATTCGGGATCGTGCCGATTACGATCCGACCGCGCACGAACTGTCCGGGCAAGAGAATGCGCTGCGCATTGTTGAAACGCGCGCGCAGGATCTGCGTGCCAGTTGAAGGCTCGACTACGAGATCGGTGAAGTCGAGCACGCCGGGCTCCTTGAATTCCTCCCCGTTCGAAAGCGTGAGCCACACCTGCACGCGGTCGGTTGGCGCCGCGAGCGCGCCCGAAGCGATTTGTTTGCGTACTTCCAGCAACGAAACATTCGATTGCGTGAAAACGGCGTTCACGGGCGTGAGTTGATTGATCTGCGTGAGCAAGGTCGCGCCGGCTGCACTGACGAGCGCTCCCTCTGTAACGAGCGCGCGCCCCACACGGCCCGCAATGGGCGCGCGCACCGTGCATCGATCGAGCCGCAACTGCGCCAGCGTGAGCGCGGCGCGTGCGTCCGCAACGTTCGCGTCGGCCTGTTGCCGCGCACTCAACGCGGCTTCGTACTCCTGCGCGCTGACCACCTGGCGCGCCACCAAGGGCTTGAAGCGCGCCACTTCCGAAGCTGCATTGCCCTGCACGGCCTGAGCCCGGGTAAGCGCCGCCTGCGCCTGCCCCAACGCGGCTTCGTAATCGCGCGAGTCGATGAGAAAGAGCGGCGCGCCGGCGCGCACATCGGTGCCTTCTTCATAAAGGCGCCGCTCGACGATACCGTCCACGCGCGCGCGCACCTCTGCGGAGCGGATCGCTTCAATGCGTCCGGGCAGTTCGATCACGCGTGGAATGGGTTTCGACCTGACCGTTTCGACGAGCACGCTCGGCGGCGGCACGGCGCCAGTGGGGGCTTGCCGGTCGCGGCATCCGAAAGCCGCCAGCAGCACTACAGTCGCGACGGCGAGCAGGCAGGGGCGATAGCTTCTGAATTGGCACTGATGTGGCACGCAGGCTCCCCAATTCAATGGAGACGGTACGCTCCGCCGTGGGATCACTGATTGCGCAGGCGCGTGACCGGCTCATCAAGATATTCACTCAAACGGCGTCTTTCAGCCTCCGATGTGCGCAGTACGAGCGGGGACTGCTAATTGTTATCTAACGATAAGTTCACTCATTCACAGGAATTACCCAGAACTTCGAGAAAATTCGCCAGTCGCAAATTACTTGAAGTCGGAATTCCCTCTACTACTATGGATAGACGACTCACGCCCCAAAATTTTTTCATTTTCAAGCCATCGCCCCTGCTCATTTAGGGCACATTCGCACTGTCGGTTATCACGGCTTTCAGGATGTTCTATAACCGAAGAAGCCATCACTCATGGCGACGTTAATCATCTTCTTGCCTCAGGAGATCGGATCATGAAAAGCCAACTCGTCCTCTCGGTCATTGCTGCTCTCGTCGTCGGTGTGTCCTCGTCCGCAATCGCTCAAGACACGCAAGGCACATCCGGTGGCGACCAAAGCCAGGGGACAGGTCGCCAGCAGGTCATGCCGACCATGCCGCATCGCGACTGGCACGAGGGCCAGCAAGTCCCTTCGAAATACCGGCATTACAACTTTGTGATGAACGGAAACGACTGGAAATCGCACAACCTGGACGCGCCCAAGCGTGGCCAGCAATGGCTGGGGGTGAACGGCGACTACGTGCTGGTGAACCGCAGCAACTGGAAGATCGCGAAGATCGTTGCGGGTACCGAGTGACCGGTCGGATGGCGCGGCGGGCTATGCCATCATAGCCCGCGCCGCGATTTATCCACCATGACTTGCGATAGCCAGGCATGCACGAATGCCATGCCTGACGCCCTTCTTAATCGACGAGCCGCGCGCGAAGGCGCCTGTACTCGTCTTCCGTGATCGAACCCGTAGTCTTGAGTTTATCCAGCTTCTCGATTTCGTCGGCGACGCTGTAGCCCACCATGTGGCGCAATTCGTCGCGCGCTTTCTGCGCCCGCTCCTGGTTGCGATGCGCCATGTCCCTGCCTTGCGTGATGATATAGGCGAATATGCCGATATAAGGCAGCACGATGAGAAAGATCACCCATACGATCTTGAGAAATCCCGATATATCGGTTCGGCGAAACAGGTCACTCGTGATCGTGATGAACAGCCAGAACCACAGAATGAACATGAATATCGAAAATGCATCGATAATAAAGTTCGAAAACGTAAAGCCATTTGCGAAGATCATGAATGCCCTCCGTCGGTTTTTCGTGTGGGGAACTGCAACCGCAGGCTAACACGGGCTTCGCAGGCGCGCGTCGACGCCGTATGCGCCATATGCGGCACGACTCACGCGGATGACGCGGCCCTGCAGTCGGCGGTCCAGTCAGACCGGGCCGCGCCTGCTCTCTCGTCCGGCAAGCGGCACCACGGCCATCGAAATGAGATCGAGCCCGAGGAACAATCCGAGCAAGGGTACGGGCACGCTCGGAAAGTTCGCGGCGAGGAAAATGGCGAGCAGGAAAGACAGCGCGGCGCTGACAAGGCCGATGTTATTGAGCTTGACGTCCTGCCCGACCGAAGCGACGATCTTGAAGAAGCCGTCGGCCACGAAGAATATCATCAGCATCACGGTCAAGCCGCGCGCGCGCGCACTATCATTGACCAGAATGAGAATGCCGATGAGCAACGGTACGACAACCGGTGGAATACGCCTCACGCCGAGTTTCCAGTCTTTCGTCGTAAAGAGATTCAGGGCGTGCACGAAGCCGCAGAACAGCAGCATTCTCGCGATAAAAAGCGTGCCTATCATGGACCTTGTCGTGAGCGACAAGATGATGCAGAAAATGCCTGCCGCGATGAGAAGGGTTGAACTTGCAATCGGAAAAATAGCACGCTTTTTCATGTTCGAATGTAACTGCGTCAATACGGTTACGTTCTTGTCGAATTGCAGGTTCAAGCGAAATTAAGCGTTCCACTATCAGCCGTGGAAGTATAGTGCGTGACTCTGCAAATACAAGGGCGCGATTGCACCGTGAAACTGGAACGCAGCCATACCTTTTCGTTCAGCTCAAACAGCGAGCATTTCCTGCTCGACGGCGAACCTTTCCAGATCCGCAGCGGCGAAATGCATCCGGCGCGCATCCCGCGCGAATACTGGCAGCACCGCATCCGCATGGCGAAAGCCATGGGGATGAACTGCATCGCCCTGTACATCATGTGGAATTACCACGAAACGCACCAGGGCTTTTTCGACTTCGCGAGCGGCAACCGCAATATCGCTGCGTTCATCGGCTTGTGCCAGGCCGAAGCGATGTGGGTGCTGTTGCGCCCGGGGCCCTATGTGTGTGCGGAGTGGGACCTGGGAGGCCTGCCCTCGTACCTGTTGAGCGATGCGGATATCCGGCTGAGGACCGACTCGGCTACCGACGCCCGCTACATGGCGGCGGTCACGCGCTATATCGAGGCACTTGTTCCTCTAATCAAGCCGATGATGATCGAACGCGGCGGCCCGATCCTGATGATCCAGATCGAGAACGAGTTCGGATCGTACGCGCACAATCCCGCGTACCTCGAAGAACTCAGGCAGCTTTGGCTACGCGGCGGCATAACGGGACCGTTCTATACCGAAGATGGTCTTGCACAACTCGAACGCAACCGCAGCACGGTGGCCGGGGGCGCGATCGCATTGAGCAACGGCAATGCGGCGCAGATCGCAGCGGTGCGCCTCGCCTTTCCCGACGTGCCCGCTATGGCGGGCGAGGTCTACCCGGGTTGGCTCACGCACTGGGGCGATCCCGCGTTCGCCGGGCAGAACTACGATCTCTCCGATACGTTGACGGCATTCATGCAGTCGCAACTGTCTTTCAACCTCTATGTCATTCACGGCGGTACGAGCTTTGGCTTTTATGCCGGCGCAAACATCGACGACGCAGGCAACTATCAACCCGATCTCACCAGCTACGACTATTGCGCACCAATCAACGAACAAGGCGCGGCCACGGCGAAATACAGACGGTATCGCGAGATCATCGCGAGCTACCTGGCCGAGCCGCTGCCTGACATTCCCGAAGCCATCCCCAGGCTCGAATGCACGTTCGACCGCGACCTGATGCCGGCGCGCTATGCCTCGATCTGGGACAACTTGCCCGCGCCCTTGCCACGCAGGCAGCACGCCGATCCGCAGTCCTTCGAAGAGCACGGGCAGGCGTTCGGCTTCGCGCTTTATCGCAAGCGAGTGCACGCACAGTCGGAATGCGCGCTGGACATCAGTGGCGTTCATGACTATGCCGCTGTTTTCGCGGGCGAGCACTACGCAGGCGCCGTGTCGCGCGCAAGCCTTCCACGTGACTATGCACAGGCGCTGCGCGTAATGCATCGCACACCGCTTCCCCTTTCCTGCTCGTTTGCCGAGAAGGCTTCCGGCGCTCCCATCATGCTGGAGATCCTGGTGGAGGCCATGGGACGCGTCAACTTCGGAGCCGACATGGTCGACCGCAAAGGGCTCATCGAGCCCGTGAGGCTCCAACACGCCGACGGATCGATCGCGCTCCTCGATGGATGGGAAGTCTTCCCGCTGCCGATGGACGAAACGTTTATCGCCGGCCTCGAGGAACGCTGCACGAATCCGCAGAAACCCGGGCTCTTTTTCAAGGCGATCCTGCACCTCGATAAAGCCGGCGACACATGGCTCGATATGCGTCACTGGACCAAGGGCGTGGTCTGGGTCAACGGGCACAATCTCGGGCGCTACTGGAACATCGGGCCGCAAAGGCGCTTGTATTGCCCCGCGCCGTGGCTCGCGCAAGGCGAAAACGAGGTGCTCATCTTCGACCTTCACCAGACCGAGGCGAAGCCCGTACGACTCGAAGATTCGTTGTATTAGCACTCCTTCAAGAAGTACTCCCGGCAACCGGTTGCAGTTCCAGCGTGAGCACCTCGAACGGCGCGAGTTTGACTTGCTGCAGCGAATCCGCGTCCAGCAGCGCCGGAATGCCAGCGGCACTCGCCCCCCAGACGCGCCGCACATGGAATCGCCCAGGCGCCGATGCAGGCAGCTCCAGTTGACGCCGCAGGTCCAGTGCGAAGCCCTGAGCACGACGTTCCGGATTGCGCAGCGTGACGATCGACTTGTGCGGCGACCACGCGGCCCAGCCGTAAATGGCCGCCTCGTCGGGCGCCCCGCCTATCCAGTGGCTGTCGCGCAATACGCCGGCATTCGCGCGCGCCCAGCGCGCTGCATCCGCAAGCACGTCCCAGTCCTTCCCAGCCAGCAGAGCCGGCGTGATGTATAGCTCCTGCAATTGCGTACCGCTCGCGAAATACGATCGCACTTCATTGGCGAACGCGTGCCCCGCTGACGTGTTCAGGCGCGGATTGCACTGCGCAAACACAACGCCGTGCAGCATGAGCGAATTGAGCGGAAAGTGCGGGCTACGCTCGACGACATTGTGGTACGTCTGCGCGTCGCGGTACGTGATCCAGCGCTCGCGGTTCGTGCCGCTTCCCGCCTGGCCGTCGTCGTTGCCGCCGCGCCAGATCGAATCGACATGGCGCAGCCAGAACGGCGACGGATACGTGCCTGTCGAGAGATTGACGAAGGTTGCGGGACTCGCCGCCCGAATGTCCTCGATGAGCTGGATCGCCGCGGCCCAGTCGCTGTCGAAGCGGCTACCCGGAACCACGCGGTCCGCATTGCCGGTCCCGTCGAACTTGAAGTGGTTGACGCCGTCTCTCGCGAGCAGATCCATCACGACTTCATGAAAGCGCCGGTAGTATTTCTGCCCTGATAACGCGAAGCCGTTGTCGAATACCTCATAGCCGACGGCACGGCCGCGCGTCACGCGCTGGTCTTTCGGCGCGCAATAGCCGCCCCAGGGCGAAAGCCAAATGCCGGGTGCGGCGCCGTATCGAGCCGCGGCCTCGCGCAGCGGAATGAAACCGCGCGGGAATGCCTCGCTGAACTCCCAGCTGCCGCCGAGGTCGTCCCACCCGTCGTCGAACAGGAACGAATCGATCTGCACCCCGCGCGCCGCGTGCAGCGCGCGGCCAATCGCTTCGATGCGCTCCAGCGCCTGATCCTGCGTGTAAGGCGTGAGGTAACCAATATCCCACCAGCTGTTGTAATGCAGAAACGGACACCAGGGACGCGCGCGCTCCTGCTCGATATATGCGGCGAAATCGCGCCGCCCCTGGCCTTCGCGCACGACGCCGGCCACTGCGGTGCAAACGAGCGATTTGTTGCGCTCCAGCGGTAAGGCACGCGGCAGAACGAAGCCGAATCGATCGCTTTCCACATGCGTGGTCGCAAGCGGCAGTTCGAAGCCCAGGTAGAAGTGGCCTGCGAACACCGGCGTGCCCTTGCGTTCGCCGCTGGCATGGGCGCCGACAGCCTGCGTCTGCAGTAGCGAAACCGCTTCGATGGCTTCGTCGTGATGCGCTGTGACCGCCAGCTTCATGCGCAGATATCGCGAGCCCGCGCGCTGCTCGACGCTCCATTCAATTGTCAGACGTTCTTGCGCGTCGGCCAGCATCATGGTGACGCGCCGGCCCGCGATGCGTTCGGCCAGCCGCGATGCCAGTGGATCAGGTACGAGCGCGCTGTCCCTCGCCGGCCCCAGCACCCTCGGTTCGCCAGAGTCGAGCGCCGTGCCGTCGGCAAACGTCAGGGCGAAGGGCGCGGCGACAGGCAGCACGCGGGCGCCGCCGCGATCGATCAGCGAGAAGTCGCCAAGGCGTGCATCTCGCACTGCCCAACGCAGTGCAACCACATCGTTGCCGAGCGAGCAATCGTCGCCCCTCCTCTCGAAGACGGGCATGCCGGATTGCACGGGCGTGGCTTCGTTGGCGCGCATCGGGGAACGTGGTTCGAACACGGGCTGCCACCAAGGGTAATGGCAACGGCCTTGCGCATTCAAGCTGCCGGAGGGTGGAGCAAGCGGGTTACGACCCCAACTTCGCTTTTCCGCAGGTACGAACCTTATGAGAACCTTAAGGCTTGAACAATTTGCACGGCTTTACCGCCAGTTACACGATTGACAATTCGGCACCGATATTGGGTCGTCGCAGCATCTAGAATCCGCTTCCATCGCAACCGCGTCCGTTGACTGGAAAAGAGATCCTCATGAAACGCCTGACCGTTTATTTCCTCGCAGGACTGGCAGGGACGTGTGTCAGCAGTGCGGCGTTCGCCCATGCCGATATCGGCGTCTACCTCGGCGTTCCGGGCCCTGTGTATGCCGCGCCCGTATATCAGGAGGCGCCGCCCGTTGTCTATGAAGCTCCGCCGCCGGTCGTCTACCAGGCAGCGCCAGCCTATTACGGCTATGGCTACCGCTACGACGACGACGAACACCGCTGGCACGACCACGGCCGTCACCGCGGCTGGGAACATCACCACCGCGACGACGACTGACCGCGTCGCGGCAGCGTCGCAGCCACGACTCGCTTGTTGCGCGCGCAACTTCTTGCGCGCGCCCTCCTTCTCCCCCAGGCCGCAAAGCCCCTCCCGCCTCCCGCCGACTCTCGCGCGCTGCCCCATCTTGTCTAGTCAATAATCGCTTAAGGCGCACCGCCCACCTCTTCCGGGCCGCCTAGATTTGCGCTATGCGCCGCGTTTTTCCCGTGTTTTCGCTCCGCCCTCAGCAAAGACCCTACTTATCTCATTATGTGAGATCGCTTATCTTGTCTATACAACATGGCTGACCAGAGCCCGCTGTTGACCATGCCGCCAACGGTCACGGCGGTATCGATAAACGTCATGGAGACTCCACGTCAATGAAAAAGCTTGCCTTGTGCATAGCGATGCTCGCGATCGCCACCTCCGCCTGCGCGAAGGACTGGTCCACCGTCCGGTTCGGCGTGGACGCGAGTTACCCCCCGTTCGAATCGAAAAGCACGGATGGCAAGCTGGTCGGCTTCGACATCGACGTGGGCAACGAGATCTGCAAGCGTATCAACGCCAGGTGCGTCTGGATCGAGAGCGAGTTCGACGGCATGATTCCGGCGCTGAAGGCCAGGAAATTCGACGCAGTGCTTTCGTCGATGTCGATGACACCGCAGCGCGAAACACAAATCGCGTTCTCGGCGAAAGTATTCCACACGCCCACCCGCCTCGTCGCGAAACAAGGCTCGAGCCTGCAGCCCACGGCAGATGCGCTCAAAGGCAAAACGGTCGGCGTCGAGCAGGGATCGATTCAGGAATCCTATGCAAAAGCCAAATGGGCACCTAATGGCGTGAAGATCGTGCCTTATCAGGATCAGGACCAGGTCTATGCGGATCTGCTCGCGGGCCGCCTCGACGCCGCGCTGCAAGACGCCGTGCAGGCCGACATGGGCTTTCTGAAGACGCCGCGCGGCGCGGGCTTCGCGTTCACGGGCGGCGAGCTCAGCGATCCGAATGGCGCGCTCGGCAACGGCGCCGCAATCGGCCTGCGCAAGGAAGATACCGATCTGAAGACGAAGATCGACAAGGCGCTCGCGGACATGATCAAGGACGGCACGTACAAGAAGATCGAGTCGCGCTACTTCGCATTCGATGTGTATGGTGGCTGAGCGGCGCCTGCGCCCAGACTGACCGGCAACGGCGCGGGACTTCCCCCGCGCCGTTGCTCGTTTTATCCTGCTTCCCTCTGTTGAACACTGCCCCCGCGCACGCCATCATGCAGACACAAACCCATCCGTTGATTTCGCCGGCACTCGGCACCGAGCGGCACATCACGAGCTTTCACTACGGGCCTGCCGGCGCCCAGAAAATCTATATCCAGTCGTCGCTGCATGCCGACGAGCTGCCAGGCATGCTAGTGACCTGGGCGCTGCGCAGGCGCCTGGCCGCGCTCGAATCGGCGGGCAAGCTGCGCGGTGAAATCGTGGTCGTGCCCGTGCCCAATCCGATCGGCCTCAACCAGCGACTGCTCGGCCAGATGCTTGGCCGCTTCGAAAGCGGCACCGCGGCCAATTTCAACCGGCATTTCCATGCGCTCGCCGACCTCGTGATCCCGCGCGTCGGGCCGCGCCTCGGCGGCGACGCGCAGCAGAACCTGCTCGCCGTGCGCGCCGCGATGCGAGACGCGCTTGCCGAACAGACGCCGACTACCGAGCTGGCATCGCAGCGTCTCGCGCTGCAGCGCCTGTCGTACGACGCCGATGTGGTGCTCGACCTGCACTGCGACTTCGAAGGCGTGATGCATCTCTACACGAACCCCGATCTCTGGCCCGACGTGGAACCGCTCGCGCGCTATCTGGATGCGAAGGCCTCGCTCTTCGCGCTCAATTCAGATGGCAATCCATTCGACGAGATTCACAGCTTCTGCTGGTCGGCATTGCGCGCGCACTATGGCGAACGCTACCCGATCCCCAACGGCTCGATCTCCGTGACGATCGAGTTGCGCGGCCAGGCGGACGTGAGCTACGCCTGGGCCGAGCGCGATGCTAGCGCGATCATCGACTACCTGACGCATCGCGGAGTCGTGGAAGGCGCACCCGCACCGCTGCCGCCGCTCGCATTCGCGGCCACGCCGCTGGCGGGCGCCGAGGCGCTCGTCGCACCGAGTTCCGGCGTGCTCGTTTTCCACGCGCCGGTTGGCGCGCGCGTGGAACCGGGCCAGCCCATTGCCGACATAGTTGACCCGCTTACCGATCGCGTGCTCACGCTCACAAGTTCCGTCGCCGGCGTGCTGTACGCGCGGCAACGCGCGCGCTTCGCCACCGCGGGCATGGAGGTGGCATGGGTCGCAGGCGCCACGCCGCTGCGCAGCGGGTCACTGCTGCCGAATTGAGCAGAAGAATCGTCGGTCGAAAGAAACCTTGGCCGGGAACGCGGTATGCGCACTGCATCCGACAACGAACGATATGTGACGATGCGTAACAGCCATACCGCGCGGGGCGCTACAAAACGGGCGTTCTTGCTTCGCGGCGTCGTCGGGAAGGGAGCAGGCACTATTTACACTTGCTTTCGATTCTCTCCCCGTTCGGGATGATTTCAAACCTAGAATCAGAAGATGCTCGATGTGTCGGGACCAAGGCGGCCGGGGACTTCTGTACCGGCCGCCTTTCTCATTCGTCAACCAACTCGGCGGAATGGCCCACAATAATGAACAGCTTCGATACCGTCATTCTGGGCGCCCTGACTCGTGTCGATCTGCCCCCACTGCTCAATCATGCAATCCGCGTGATGGCGGGGCTGTACACGTTCAAGGGTTACTTCCTGATCCCTCTCCTGTGCTGGATCTGGTTTCAGCCCCACGAGCGCCGCGAGTGGCGGCGCGAGATCATGGTCGCCACGGTGGCGAGCGGCCTGATATCGCTTGCGGTGGGACGCCTCCTCGCGCGTTATCTGCCGTTCCGGCAACGTCCGCTGTTCAATCCCGACTTGCATCTGCATTTCGCGTCATCGTCGCTGCGTGCCGCCGGGCTGAGCAACTGGAGTTCGTTTCCGAGCGATCACGCCATGCTGTGGGTGGCGATTGCGATGGGAATTTTCCTGGTATGGCGGGTCATCGGCGCGCTGGCGCTTTTGTATGTAACACTAATTATCTGTTTGCCGCGTGCGTATCTGGGCTATCACTACCCAACGGACCTGATCGCGGGCGCCGCAATCGGCGTGGTAATTACCTGGATCTTGACGCGTGATGCAGTCAGGAAGCGAACCGCCGTGCCCGTTCTGCGCTCGATGAAGCGTTTTCCCGGACCGGCCGCGGCGCTCGCATTTCTCGTGTGTTTCGAACTGGTCACGCAATTCGACGATTTACTTCAGTTGGCCCATTCGGCGTTGCACGGAATGAGCTGAGGCGTGGCGCGGGCGACGCGGGGAAGTCGTCCCCGGCCGCCTGCGCCGATCCATTAAAGCGCGCCCGGATTGATATAGGCCGTCTTCACCGTCGTGTAGAACTCGCGCGCATAGCTGCCCTGCTCACGCGGACCGTAGCTCGAACCCTTGCGGCCGCCAAACGGCACGTGATAATCCACGCCAGCCGTTGCAGTATTTACCATGACCATGCCGGCCTGCACGTGACGGCGGAAATGGTTTGCATGACTGAGCGAGCTCGTGCAGATGCCCGCCGACAAGCCGAACTCCGTGTCGTTCGCCACGGCCAGCGCCTCGTGATAATCCTTCACCTTGATGACGGAGGCGACAGGGCCGAACACCTCCTCACGGTTGATCCGCATGGCCGAGGTGGTCTGCGTGACGAGCGCGGGCGCGAGGAAATAGCCGCGCGTGGCGCCTTCAACGCGCTCGCCGCCGAACACCTCGCCGCCTTCTTCGCGCGCAACCGCAATGTAGCGCTCGTCCTGCTGAAGCTGCTTGTCGTCCACGACAGGCCCGATATGCGTGCCGTCCGCGAGCGCGTCGCCGGTCTTGAGCGTCTTCATGCGCGCCTTCATGGCTTCGACGAAGCGGTCATGAATGCCTTCGGTCACGATGAGCCGGCTCGACGCCGTGCATCGCTGCCCCGTCGAGAAGAACGCGCCGTTGATGCACGCCTCCACGGCCACGTCGAGATTGGCGTCGTCCAGCACGACCATGGGGTTCTTGCCGCCCATCTCCAGCTGAACCTTCTTGCCCGTTGCGAAGCTCTTCGCGCCTATCGCGCGGCCCGTTGCGACCGATCCCGTGAAACTCACGGCATCGACATCGGCATCACTGACGATCGCTTCCCCAACCACCGAGCCCCGGCCCATCACGAGGTTGATGACGCCGGCCGGCGCGCCCGCCTCCGCGATGATCTTCACGAGCTCCCACGTGCTGGCCGGCACGAGGTCCGCGGGCTTGATGACGACCGTGTTGCCGTAGGCAAGCGCGGGCGCGATCTTCCACGCGGGAATGGCAATCGGGAAGTTCCACGGTGTAATGAGCCCGATCACGCCGAGCGGCTCACGGGTCACTTCGACCGTCATGCCAGGGCGCACCGAAGGCACGATTTCGCCGCCAAGGCGCAGCGCCTCGCCCGCGAAGAACTTGAAGATCTGCGCGGCACGGCCAACCTCGCCCATCGCCTCGGGAAGCGTCTTGCCCTCTTCGCGTGCGAGGAGGCGGCCCAGCTCGGCCTTGCGGGCGAGAATGACGCTGCCCACCTGATCGAGCAAATCGAAGCGTTGCTGCGGCGTCGAGAGCGACCACTGGGCGAAGGCCTTGCGCGCGGCGGCAATGGCGTCGCGCGTTTGCGCGGCGTCCGCTTGCGCGAATTCGCCGATCACGTCGTCGAGATTGGATGGATTGATATTCTGGGAGGCCGTGGTGCCGCGCACCCACTGGCCGCCGATGTAGTTGTCGAACTGGTTCATGTTGCTATTCCCGAGTGAATGGCTCACAGCAATCCGCGCGAAGCGAGATTGCGATACAGCGCGCGCACGCCGAAGGTCCACGGCGCGAGCTCCGTGCTCAATTGCACGGTGTTGGTCAGCGCGCCGAGCTCCGGCGCCGAGATGGTGACCTTGTCGCCAAGGTGATGCGTGAAGCCGCCCCCTGCCGTGTCGCGGTCCTTGATGGGCGAGAACATGGTGCCGAGAAAGAGCATGAAGCCGTCGGGATACTGGTGATGGCGGCCCCACGTCTGCGCCACGAGGTCGGCCGGGTCGCGGCTGATTTCGCTCATATGGCTGATGCCCTCCAGCACGAAGCCGTCATCCGTGCCCTCCACGCGCAGCGAGACGCTCGTCTTGCGCACCGAGTCGAGATCGAACGATTCGTCGAACAGGCGCACGAACGGGCCGATCGCGCACGAAGCGTTGTTGTCCTTGCACTTGCCGAGCAGCAGCGCCGAGCGGCCTTCGATGTCGCGCAGGTTCACGTCGTTGCCGAGCGTCGCGCCCACGATCTCGCCGCGGCTGTTCACGGCAAGCACGATCTCGGGCTCGGGGTTGTTCCAGACCGAGGCGGGCAGCAAGCCGATGTCCGCGCCGAAGCCGACTGCCGACATGGGCTGCGACTTCGAAAACACTTCGGCGTCGGGCCCGATGCCCACTTCCATGTACTGTGACCACGCGCCGCGCCGCTCCAGTTCGGCCTTCAGCTTCATCGCCTCGTCGGAGCCCGGCTTGATCTTCGAGAGATCGGTGCCGATCGTGGCCACGATGGTTTCGCGAACCTCCTGCGCTTTCGCAGGGTCGCCGCCGGCCTGTTCCTCGATCACGCGCTCGATGAGACTGACCGCGAATGTCACGCCGCAGGCCTTGATTGCCTGAACGTCGTTGGGCGCGAGCAGGCGCAACGCGGGCTCGCTGCCAGGCAGATTCGCTTCGATCAGCTTCTCCACCGGGCCAAGCGATTCGCCGTTCACCGTGCGCGCAAACTGCACGATGTCCTCGCGGTCGAAAAGGTCTGCGGTGGTCGGCGCGCTGCGTGTGATGTCGATGACTTCGCCATCGCGAACGAGCACGACAGAGGGGCCCGTGTTTTCGCCTTCGTTGCGCCATACGCGGCCAACGAGCAGCGCCTGCCCGACGTCGCCAGGAAGCCAGTTTGATTGGGAGTTCGAGGTCATGGTGCGATTTGTCTCCAGTTCATGTGTGCCGCGGCAAGGCCGGCCTCGATACGGCGAGGCGAGCCTCGCGGCCTGGTGTCTCAGCGCCTGCTCAGCGCCTCAGTGCGAGTGGCGCGGGTTGCCGCGCTCGGCGATGACTTTCAGATAAAGCGTGGCTGGCTCGAGGCATCCGCCTGTGGAAAGCTGCCCCACGGTCTTGCGGTACAGCTCCTGCCAGGGCGTTTGTGCGGGCGGAATCTCGAAGTGCGCGGTTTCGCGGCGCCGCTCGAGCTCCGCTTCGTCGACGAGCACATTGACGCTGCGCGCGTTCAGATCGACGCGAATGCGATCGCCCGTTTGCAGCAGCGCGAGTCCGCCGCCCACGGCGGCTTCGGGCGACATGTTCAGGATCGAGGGGCTCGCCGAGGTGCCGCTCTGGCGGCCGTCGCCCATCGTGGGCAGCGACGTGATGCCCTGGCGCACCAGCTCCGCCGGCGGCGCCATGTTCACGACTTCCGCACTGCCCGGATAGCCCACCGTGCCCGCGCCGCGAATCACGAGAATGCAATGCTGGTCGATTTCGAGCGACGGATCGTTGATGCGCGCGTGATAGTCCTCGGGACCGTCGAACACGATCGCTCTCGCTTCGAACGCGTTCTCCGCGCCGGGCTCGCTCAGGTACGTTTGACGGAAAGCGTCGCCGACCACCGACATCTTCATGATCGCGCTGTCGAAGAAGTTGCCCGACAGCACCATGAAGCCCGCGCCGTGCTTGAGCGGATCCTCCGTTGTCCTGATGACTTCGCGATCCGGCTCGGGTGTGCTGTCGGCGATGGCGCCGATGGTCCGGCCGGAAACGCTCAGGCATTCGCGGTGCACGAGGCCGGCGCGGTCGAGTTCGCGCAGCACGCCGGGCACGCCGCCCGCGCGGTGGAAGCTCTCGCCCAGATATTCGCCTGCCGGCATGCAGTTAACGATGAGCGGCACCTGTTCACCCACACGCTGCCAGTCTTCGAGGCTCAGCTCGATGCCCATGTGCCGCGCAATCGCAATGAGGTGCGGCGGACAGTTCGTGGACGCGCCCAGCGCCGAGGCAACGACGATGGCATTTTCGAACGCTTCTTTCGTCATGATGCGCGAAGGCCGGATGTCGTAGCGCACGAGGTCCACGATGCGCTTGCCCGTTGCATACGCCATCTGGCCGCGTTCGCGATAGGCCGCCGGAATGCTCGCGCAACCGGGCAGCGACATGCCGAGCGCTTCGGCGAGGCTGTTCATCGACAACGCCGTACCCATCGTGTTGCAGTGGCCGATTGAGGGCGACGAGGCCGTCGTGAGTTCCATGAAGCCCTCATAGTCGATCTCGCCGGCCGCCAGCAGGTTGCGCGCATGCCAGATGACCGTGCCCGAACCCACGCGCTGGCCGTTGTGCCAGCCGTCGAGCATCGGGCCGCCCGAGAGCACGATGGCGGGCATGTCGACCGTCGCCGCGGCCATCAGGCACGCGGGCGTGGTCTTGTCGCAGCCCGTGGTCAGGACGACGCCGTCGAGCGGGAAGCCATGCAAAATCTCGACGAGGCCCAGGTAGGCGAGATTCCGGTCGAGCGCCGCGGTGGGCCGGCGGCTTTGCTCGGCGAGCGGATGGACGGGAAACTCCATGGGAATGCCGCCCGCGTCGCGAATGCCCGCCTTGGTGCGAGCGGCCAGTTCGATATGGTGGCGATTGCAGGGCGCGAGGTCGCTGCCCGTTTGCGCAATGCCGATGATGGGACGGCCAGACTGCAATTCTTCGCGGGTCAGACCATAGTTCATGAAGCGCTCGACATAAAGCGCGGTCATATCGGCATGGGCCGGATCGTCGAACCATTCCTGGCTGCGCAGGCGCCGTGCGTTGGGCAGGGTCATTTCACTCACTCCGTTACTCCTCGTCTCCCGACCGGCCACATCGAACTGTTACCGGTAACAATTCCGGAATATTAGCACTTTGCGGCGGCGCTGTGCACCAGGTGAGACTCGCGTTTTCGCGGGAAATAGTCGGCGACGAAGCACCTCCCCCGCGCAATCGCCAACTTGCGGCCGCCCCACCCGCCATGCTAATTTAGCACCCGCTGTGTTACCGATAACAAATCAGGTACATTGTCCATCGACAGTGCCGGAATCCAATAACACGCCCACGAAGTACGTGGCCAGCCTCCCCGCAGCGGGGACAGTTCAAAGGCATATGTGAATGGAGACACAACCCATGCCAACCCTCACCCAGATCGCAGACTCCCCGGCCGCCGCCAGCGAAGCCGAAGATCTGCTGTACCGCAAGGTGCTCAAGCGCATTCTGCCGCTATTGCTCCTTTGCTACGTCGTCGCCTACCTCGACCGCGTGAACGTCGGCTTCGCGAAGCTGCAGATGCTGGACTCGCTCGGCCTGAGCGACCGCGTCTACGCCCTGGGCGCCAGCATTTTCTTCTGGGGATATTTTCTCTTCGAGATGCCGAGCAACCTGCTCCTTCACCGCTATGGCGCGCGCTTCTGGATCGCGCGCATCATGGTCACCTGGGGCATCGTCTCTTCGTCGCTCGCGTTCATCGCGCCGCTTGCGAGCTTTTTTCACGTTCAAACGTCCACGATGTTCTACGTCCTGCGGTTCCTGCTGGGCGTATGCGAAGCGGGCTTCTTCCCTGGCATCATCCTTTACCTGAACTACTGGTTTCCGGCGCGGCGCCAGAGCATCGCGATGTCTGGGTTTCTGATCGCCATTCCGGTGAGCCTCACGCTGGGTGGCGTGATCTCGGGGTGGCTGATGGAGAACACCCACGGCCTGCTCGGCCTGGGCGGCTGGCAGTGGATGCTGCTGCTCGAAGGCGTGCCGTCGATCCTCGTCGCCTTCGTCGTGCTGTCGTGCATGGGCGACGGCATCCAGACGGCGAAGTGGCTGACGGCTTCGGAAAAAGCCCTGTTGCAACGCAATCTCGAGCACGAGGGCGCCAAAAAAACACATAGCGCCGCGGCGGCGCTGAAGAGCCCGCGCGTCTGGCTGCTGACCTTCATCCTGCTGACCTTCAATACCGGCTTCTATGGCCTCGCGTTCTGGCTGCCTTCCATCATCAAGGCCTCCGGCGTGAAAAGCACATTGAACATCGGCTTGCTGAGCGCCATTCCCTATCTCAGCGCGGTGGTCGCCATGATCTGGAACGCGTCGCACTCGCGCAAGACGGGCGAGCGCCGGCTCCATGCGGCCATTCCCGCGTGCATTGGCGGCATCGGCCTGATTCTCAGCGCATTCTTTGCGCACAACGTGCCGCTTTCCATCGTATTCCTGACGATCGCCACCTGCGCGATTCTCGGCCTGATGCCGATCTACTGGACGTTTCCCGGCCAGATTCTCTCGGGCACCGCTGCCGCGGCGGGCATTGCGCTCATCAACTCGGTCGGCAACCTGTCCGGCTTCACCGGCTCCATGATCACGAGCGTGGCGAAAGACCTGACTGGCGACATCAACAACGGCACCTACGCGCTGGGCGCATGCCTGCTCGTCAGTTGCGTCCTCATTCTCTCGATTCCGAAAAGCATGCTGAACAAGGACGCGAACGAAGACAACTGAAGCTTGCTAGCCAGATCAAACACGCGCTGAGGAAGTCCGGCTTCTCGCCGGAGCTTCCTTACAGCCTCCCTAAGCGGAAATTGCGTCGGCCTTGCGCCGGCGCTTTTTTTTGCCTTTTCACCCGCGATTCACGCGCCGCCCGTTCCCGCAGGCGACTGGGGCCTGCACAATAGGCAGACAAAACGATATCGTTGCGCCCGCCTCAAGTATCGCAGCGCGCTGCCGATAAGACGTGCAGACTGTTTTCCGCCCAACAAACCGCCACCAGGCCCCGCTCACCCAACGGAGACACTGTGATTCGAAATTGCCTTGGAGCCCTGCTGCTCGCGCTCGGCTGTCTCGGCACCGCATTTGCCGCGGGCCCCGACTGTTCGCGCTCATTTACGCTCGCCTTACACGACCACGGCCTGCTCTACTCCGCCGAGACGGACACCGGCATCGACAAGGACTTCGCCGACGAACTGGCGCGGCGCAGCGGCTGCCAGATTCGCGTGAGCCTGATGTCGCGCGCGCGCATCTGGAAGCTGATCGAATCGGGCGCGCTCGACTTCAGCCTCTCCGGCATTGCCAACGACGAGCGCAATCAGTACGCGGATTTCGCCTGGTACTTCAGCAACAAGTACTATCTGCTGGTTCGCAAGGATTCGGGCATCCAGCAACTGGCCGATTTCGAGCACAACGACAAGTTTCAGCTTGGCGTGATCCGCAGCTTCCGCTATAGCGAATCGGCCAACCGGCTCGTCGATTCGCTGGCCGCCGAAAATCGCGTGAGCCAGGCCGGCGGTCTGGAGCCGCTGTACGACGCGCTGATTCTCGGGCGCATTCAGGGGATGATCATCGAGCCTTTCGATTATCCGGCCATCGACGAAGCGAAGATCCGGAGCGTGACCCATATCGTGGAGTTCGACGATCCGCCCATTCCGCATGGACTCATCATGTCGAAGAAGGCGCTCTCGCCCGAGGAACGCGACAAGTGGCGCGCGGTCGTCAATGAAATGATCGCGGACGGCACGGTGCGGCGCATTTTCCGCAAATACTTCAGCCCCGACCTTTCCGATTCGATGGTCCCCTTCTGAACGCCGCCATGAACCGGATGCGCCTCGTTCTCCTCCCGCTGGTGATCCTGGCCACCGCGCTCGCCGTGACATGGGCGTTGTGGAGTCACGAGCGGCAAGCGGCCCGCCACGAGCTGCTCACGCAGTTCAACTTCTCGCTCGGCGACGCGGTGAGCCGCATCGAGCAGCGCATGGGCACGTACGAGCTGTTGCTGCGCGGCGTGCAGAGTCTTTTTGCCGCGAGCGGAGCAGTCGATCGCGAAGCGTTCCGCGATTACGTCGACACACTCAATCTCGACGCCAATTTTTCCGGCATCCAGGCGATCGGCATCGTCGCCTGGGTGCCGGCAACGCAAAAGGCCGCGCATGTCGCGTCCATGCAGCAGCGCGGCCTGCCGGGCTACGCGATCCAGCCCGAGGGCGCGCGCGAGAACTACGCGCCCATCATCCAGCGCGAGCCGTTCATCGGCGCCAATCGCGCGATGCCAGGCTTCGACTCCTGGGCCGATCCGGTGCGGCGGCGCGCCATGGAGCAGGCGCGCGATACGGGCATGGCGACCATTTCCGGAAAAGTGCGCCTCTCGGTGGACACCGACCCGAACGCCAACCCCGGCTTCATCATGTACATGCCGGTCTACGCGCGCGGGAAAGCACCGGAAAATGCCGACGAACGCCGCGCGCGGCTGGTGGGCTGGGTCTACGCGTCGTTTCGCATGCACGACGTCATCGCGAGCCTTTACGGCGAGGACCCGCCCGGACTCGCGATCGCCCTTTACGACGGCGTGGAAACGTCGCCGGAAGCGCTGCTCTACAAAACATCGGGCGCGCCCGCGCAGCACGTGCCCACGGATCTCGCGGCAACCGAATACCTCGTCGTGTGCGGACACGACTGGATGCTGAAGCTGACGGCACGCGACGGCTTCAAGGCCCGCTTCGGCCGCGACGCGGCCACGCTCATTGCGATCATCGGCACGGGCCTGAGCATCCTCCTCGCCGTGCTCACGCGGCTCTTGATGACGGGCCGCAGCCGCGCAATGCGGCTCGCTTCGTCGATGACGCAAGAGCTGCGCGAAAACGAGGAAAAGTTCCGCGCCATTGCCGACTGCACCGTCAATTGGGAAATCTGGTGGTCGCCCGAAGGCAAGCCGCGCTGGATCAATTCGGCGGTCGAGCAGTACATCGGCTATACCGTCGACGAGTGCATGGCGATGAAGGACTTCGCCTGCACCGTGATTTATCCGGGCGATGTCGCGCATGTCGCGCCCGCTTTTCGCGGCGCCCAATATGGCTCGCGCGGCGACAACCTCGAATTTCGTTGCGTGCGCAAGGACGGCTCGCTGATGTGGCTCTCGGCTTCCTGGGTGCCGATTACCGACTCCAGGGGCGAATTCATCGGCTTTCGCACGAGCGGGCGCGACATCACCGAACGCAAGATCGCCGATGAACGCATCAAGGAGCTCGCCTTCTACGACGCGCTCACGGGACTGCCCAATCGCACGCTGCTGCTGGACAACCTGAAGGAAGCCATTGCCGGGAGCGCGAGACACGGCACGAGCGGCGCGCTGCTGTTCATCGATCTCGACCACTTCAAGACGCTCAACGACACGCTGGGCCACGACAAAGGCGACCTGCTGCTGCAGGAAGTGGCGAAACGCCTCGCGGCGAGCATCCCCGAAGGCGACACCGTGGCGCGGGTGGGCGGCGACGAGTTCGTCGTCGTGGTGGGGAACCTGCATCCGGACAACGCGGAAGCGGCGCAGCAAACCGAGCGCCTCGGCGAGAGGATACTCGAAGTCCTTGGCGATCCTTATCGTCTTGGCGATATCGACTACCGCAGCACGGCGAGCATCGGCGCGACCGTCTTCAAGGGACTTCAGGCGTCGACGGACGATCTCATGAAGCAGGCCGATCTCGCGATGTACAAGTCCAAGGAAAGAGGTCGCAACGCGGTGCGTCTCTTCGATCCCGAGATGCAGACTTTCGTGCTGGAGCGCGCGGCGCTCGAAGCGGCGCTGCGTGAAGCGATCGAAACTGGGCAACTGGTGCTGCACTACCAGATGCAGATCGACGGCGATCGCATCACCGGCGCCGAGGCGCTGGTGCGCTGGCGTCACCCCGAACGCGGGCTCGTCTACCCTGCCGATTTCATTCCCGTGGCCGAAGAAACGGGGCTCATCGCCGGGCTGGGCAACTGGGTCCTGCACGCGGCTTGCATGCAGCTGGCGCGATGGGCCGCGCGACCCGACACCGAGCACCTGACGATTGCTGTGAACGTCAGCGTGCAGCAGCTTCACAAGCCCGACTTCGTGGCGAACGTGCTGGCAACGCTCGAACAGACGGGCGCGCGGCCCGACCGGCTGAAGCTGGAACTGACCGAAAGCGTGCTGGTGGACAACGTGCAGGAGATCATCGAGAAGATGGAGGCGCTGAAGGCCAGGGGCATCGTCTTTGCGCTCGACGATTTCGGCATTGGCTATTCTTCGCTTTCGTATTTGAAACGTCTGCCGCTGGACCAGCTGAAAATCGACCGCTCATTCGTGCGCGATGTTCTGGTCGATCCCAACGACGCCGTCATCGCCAGAACCATCGTCGCGCTCGCCCACAGCCTGGGCCTGGGCGTGATCGCCGAAGGTGTCGAAACCGAGGAGCAGCGCGCCTTCCTCGCCGCGGCAGGCTGTTACGCGTATCAAGGCTATCTCTTCTGCCGACCGGTTCCCGTCGAAACGTTCGAAGCGACATTGCGCGGACTCGAAGCGCCCGAGTGTCTCGTCGGGTAGGCGCGCTTCGCACTCCGCGCAGCGGGCGCTCTCAAGCGGCGAGCGCGGCATCGACCGCCGCCAGATAGCGCCGAAAGCCGGCATCCAGCAGCACGGTTCGCACGCGCTCGAGTTCGCGGCGCACGGCTTCATCGGCCGGCGCCTCCAGCGTGCGGGCCAGCGCGCGGCCGCGCGCGGCGAACAGCTCGGCCCAGGGCAGCGGTTCGCGTTGCGTGTACGCCTCCAGGGCGCTCGCGTAGCGCAACACGGCGGCCGGTTCGCGGGCCGCCAGCATCGCCTCGATGGCATCGCGGTAGAACCAGAGGTGGTTGTGGCCAACCGCGCCGAGGCGCAGGAGCTCCTCGCCTTCCGCGAGCAGCCGCGCACGCTCGTCGTTCGCTTCCACAGCACGCGCGAGGGCGCCCAAAGCTTTCGGCGCGCTAAACTGCGTGCCCACTTCGCGCGACATCGCGAGCGCCTCGCGAAGCGCTTTCACCGCCTCGCCGCGGCCTCCCTCGTCCAGCGCAACACGCCCCTGCATTTCCAGGTTCTGCACTTCGAAGCGACGCGCGCCCAGCTGCCGGATCACCCGCCTTTCCTGCTCCAGATGAACCCGCGCAGCCTCCATGTCGCCTAGCTCGTAGCAGACGAATACGCCGAGCGTCTCGCCCAGCAATTGCGCGCGCGGCTGCCCGATCAGCTCGGCGGCACGCACGGCGGCTATGGCGTCCTCGCGCGCCTCGCGCGCGTCGTTCAGATAGATGCGGCTGAAGCCCCGCATCGAAAGATTGGCGACTTCGATGCGGCCGAAGCCGTGCTCCCGGCTCAACGCCACGCAATCGCTGAAATGGCGAAACGCGGTGCGCATGCGCCCCTGCGCATAAGCGGCGTCGGCAAGGCCGCCGAGCGCACGCGCCTGGGGTTCCGGCTGGCCGAGGCGCCGCGCATAGGCGAGCCCGTGTTCGTGCTCGGCGCTGCAGGCATCGATCTTTCCCAGCGGAAAGAGGATGTTGCCGCGCAGATAGTGAAGGCTCGCAAGCTCGGCCACCCGATCGTCGCGCTCCGCGATCCGCTGCGCGGCCTCGAGCAGCGCCAGCGCTTCGTCGAGGCCTTCGCTCACGCGCAGACCTTCCGCGAGCCCGAGCTGGCAGCGGCACAGACCCGCGTCGTCGGGGGCGGCCGCCAGCGCCGCGCGCCAGGTCGCGATCGATCCCGCGATGTCGCCGAGATCGCGCTGGAGTTCGCCCTTGCAACAGCTGAGGGCGTGACGGTCCGCGTCTGTCTGCGCGATCTCGAGGCCCCGCTGGGCGAGGCGCAGCGCGGCCTCGAGCAGATGGGCCGCGCTTTGCGCGAGGGCTGCGGCCAGATACGCCTGCGGCGCGCGTTCGTCCTCCGCGCGGTCGAGATGCTGGGCGTGCAGCGTGGAGTCGCCGTGCGCGAACCAGTCGGCCGCACAGCGGTGCAACTCGCGCCGGCGCGCACGCAGCAGCGTCGAGTAGGCGCTCTCCTGGATCAGCGCGTGAGCGAACAGGAAGTCCTCGCCCTCCGGCAGCACGAGCGCATTGGCGAGCAGGCCGTCGCAGACGTAGCCGGGGTCGTCGATGAGCCGCCGCAGCAACGCGAGGTCGAAGCGCTGGCCGATCACCGAGGCCGCCTGGAAAGCGAGGCGGTCGCGCGGCGCGAGCCGGTCCATGCGCGCGAGCACGAGGCTGCGGATCGAGGCGGGCACGGCGCCGTTGCTGCCTTCCTCGGCGTTGCGCAGGAGTTGCTCGAGAAACAGCGGATTGCCGCCCGCGCGCTCGATGCAGGCGAGCGCGACACGCTGCGACGCGTCGATGAAGTTGCCCGCGAGGCTCAGGGCCTCGTCCTTGCGCAAGGGCCCGAGATCGATCGTCGCGAACGGGGTGTCGCGGCAGCGCGCGCGCCACGCGGCATCGATCGGATCGCCTTCCACGCGCGAGGTCGTGACGAGCAGGCCCGGGCCGTTCGCGATGCCCGCGGCAAAGGCCGAGAGATAGGCGAGCACTTCGGGGTCGGCCCAATGCAGGTCTTCGACGACGATCAGCGTCGGCGTCTGCTCGCAGGCGCGCTCGGTCAGTCGCGCGACGAGCGCCTGCTTGCCGCGCTTGCGCGCGCCGTGGTCCATCGCGTCGTAGACGGTTCGCCATTCGTCCGCGAGCGGCAGGTCGAGGAGATCGTGGAGAAACGCGCCCTGTTCGGCTTTGACGACGCCTTCGGCGGCGAGGCGCGCGGCGGCGGCCTGCCGCGCGTCGATCGAGGCGCCGGCCGGCAGGCCGAGCAGGCTGCAGACGATCGCGTGCACGGGATCCTGCCCTTTGCCCACGCCGAAATCGAGCACGAGGCCCCGATGGATCGCGAAGCCCTGCGACTGCGCGTGGCGGCGCATTTCGTCGACGAGACGCGTCTTGCCGATACCCGCTTCGCCGCGCACGTGGACGACTTGACCAGCCCGCCTCGCGACGCACGCGCGGACGACACCGTGGAACTGCTCGAGCTCCGCCTGGCGTCCGACGAAGACGCTCTGGTTCGCCTTCGCCAGCTCGCTTGCCGAGTCGCTCGCAATCGCGCGCAGCCGCCAGACCCGCACCGGCGTGTCGATGCCCTTGAAGCCCTGCTCGCCGAGCGCCTCGCAAATAGCGGTGTCGCCGAGCGCGCGCGCCACGTCATCGGCAAGCCAGGTCTCGCCGGGTGCGGCGGCGGTCTGGAGCCGCGCCGCCAGATTCACCGGCGTGCCGGTCACGGTGTAGTCGCGCGCGTCGACGCAGCCGAGCGCGCCCGCCACCACCTCGCCGCTCGCAATGCCGATATGCGCCTGCAAGGTCCGCCCCGCCTGCGCGCTCAGCTGCGTCAGCGCCTCATGGATGTCGAGCGCCGCGCGGGCCGCGCGCAGCGTGTCCGTGTCGTGCGCGCGGGGCGCGCCGAACAGCGCCATCACCGCGTCGCCGATGTGCCGGTCCGTCGTGCCGCCATAGGCGAGCACGATGCCGTCGACGAGCGCCGTGTAGCGGCCGATCAGCGCGCGCAGTTCCTCCGGATCGAGCGTACGCGAGAGCGCCGTGAAGCCGCAGAGATCGGCGAAGAGGATCGTGACCTGCCTGCGCTCGTCCGCGGCGGACGCGAGGGCATGGGGCGCCGCCGGTGCCGCCACCGGATCGCGCGCGGCGGCCGCGAGAATGCGCCTGCGATGGCCGAGCGACAGCACCCCGAGTTCTTTCAGGTCGGCATCGGTCAGTTGCGCGAGCAGCGACGGATCGATATCGTTCGCCGCGAACGCTTGTGCGTACTGCTCAAGCCCGAGGACGTTCAGCCATTGCCCGATTTCCATGTTCGCCGCCTGCGTCCAATGCCGGATGGCGCGCGCCGCCGTGCCGCGCTTTCGCTTCCGGTGCCTTCGCATTGGCTCCAATGAGCAGACGAAAAGCGTGCGCCGCTTGCCGGTGCGAACGGCGCCGGCGGTCCCGCGGATCGTGCCGATGCATACCCAGTGTAGGCGCCGGCACTGACCGCGTGTAGGCCGGGTTTGACGGCTTTCGGTCGAGGACGGATACTGGATCGCTCCCCATCGAGAGTGCGCATTCCACCGGGAATTCACGTGAAGCCGGGCAAGACCGTTTCCGTCGGCGATGTCCCGCCGCGCTCGCGCGTCGCGGGGCTGCCCGGCGATCTGGCGGCCGGGGCGGTATCGGCGCTCGTCATGCTGTGCTACGCGATGAGCCTCGGCACGATGATCTTCAGCGCCGATCTCGCCCGCTACGCGATGCTCGGCGTGCCTACCGCGCTCGTCAGCTGTGTCGTCACGGCGCTCGTGATTGCGTTGACGAGTTCGATGCGCCTGAACATCGGCGGCCCCGACAGCAATGCGGCGGCGTTTCTCGCGGGCGTGGCCGCAGGCGTCGCGAGCAGCGTGCGCGCCGACGGCGGCTCCCCGCAAACCCTGCTCCTCACCGTGCTGATCGCGATCGCGCTCTGTTCGATCGTGACCGGCATCGTCCTCTACGCGATCGGTTCGTCGAAGCGCAGCCGCTCGCTGCAGTTCCTGCCTTACCCGGTACTCGGCGGATTCCTCGCCGGCACGGGCTATCTGCTGCTGGCCGGCGCGTTCCGCGTGATGACGGGCGAGTCGCTGCAATGGCGAACGCTCGCGCTGCTGACCCATCTGCACTGGCTCGCGTGGCTCCCCGCGCTCGTCACCGGCGTGCTGGCCACCATCCTGTTGCGCACCTGGAAACACGTCGCGGCGCTGCCGCTCACGCTGGCCTTCGGGATCGTGCTCTTCTACGTCCTCCTGGGCGCCGCGGGGCTGTCGATCGACGAGGCGCGCCGCATGGGGCTGCTTCTGCCGCGCGCCGCGTTTCGGCTCACGGGGCTTCCCGAGCTGCACCTCGGCGCGCAGCTCGCGCGCGGCGGCATCGACTGGCCGGCGATCTCCGCGCACCTGCCGGAGAGCCTCGTGGTCACGTCGGTCTCGGCCGTCACGATCCTGATGAATTCGACGGCGATCGGCGCGGCGACGGGCGAAGAGATCGATCTCAATCGCGAGATGCGGGCGGCGGGCCTCGCCAATCTCGCGAGCGGGCTTTTGGGCGGTATGGTCGGCTATCAATCCTTCAATCGATCCATGCTCAACGCGCGCGTGGGCGCGACGAGCCGGATGGCGGGCGTGTTCGCATCGCTCGCATGCCTCTTCCTGCTTGCCGCATCGCCCGGTTTCGTCGCGCTCTTTCCCGTGCCGGTGCTCGTCGGCCTTCAGCTTTTCATGGGGCTGCGCCTGCTCGTGCAGTGGGTGGTCGGCGCCTGGGCGAAGCTCGCCTGGTACGAGTACCTGCTCGTGCCCGTCATTCTCGGCACGATCGCGGCGTGGGGCGTGGTCATCGGCGTGGTCGCAGGCATCGTCGCCGCGTGCGTGATGTTCACGCTGCTCTATGGCCGCGTGAGTTGCATACGCATGGAATTCGACCTTCGTACCCGGACGTCGAATGTGGAACGCAATATTGAGGAAACCGAAGCACTGCGCGGGCTCGGCGCACAGGTGTGCGGCATGTGCCTGCAAGGGTTTCTCTTTTTCGGCACGGCCAATTCGATCCTCCAGCGCATGCGCGAGCGGCTCGCCGCGCGTGCGCCCGCGCCGCTCCGCTTCGTCGTGCTCGACTTCGCGTCGACCCAGGGAATGGACGCTTCGGTATCGATCAGCTTCGTCAAGCTGCGGCAGCTCTGCGCGCAGACGGACGCCGACTTGATCTTGACCGCGCTGCCGCCGCACTCGCGCGATCTGCTGACCCGATCCGGCACGCTCAATCTGCGGATTCGCGAATTCGACACGCTCGATGCGGGCCTGGAATGGATCGAAGAGAAACTACTCGCATCCAGCGCGCTCGCGCAAAAGCGCGGCGACGACCTGAACGCGTTGCTCGCGCCGCATTTCACGGAACGTGCGCTCGCCACCCTGTCCACCAGGCTCGAAGCGCATGAACTGCTGGCGGGTCAGCCACTGTTTCTTCGCGGCGAGCCGGGCGACTCGCTATACATCATCGAACGCGGCCGGGTCACGGTTTCGCTGCCGCTCGGCAACGGGCGGTCGGTCAGGCTGCGCGCTTGCTGCCCCGGTACGGTCGTCGGAGAGATGGCCGTGTACACGCAGCAGCCGCGCAGCGCGGACGTGTACGCCGAAATGCCGACGCGCGTGTGCCGGTTGTCGCTGGCCGCGCTCGCTCTACTGGAGCAGGACGACCCCGCAGCCGCCCAGCAGTTTCATCGCTTTCTGGTGAAGGTCATCGCGTCGCGGCTCGCCCTCGCCACGGAGGCCTTGCGCGCGGTCTACTGAGCGGTGGACGAAGGATGCGGCTCGGGCTTCATGCCGCGCGCCGCAGCGGGATCGGCCTCGCCCTGGCGGTGGTGACCATCGAGCGAAATCCGCGACGTTTCCGGCAAGGACATGCCGCCAACCAGTGCCAGCAGCGAAACGGCGATCAGGTAGAACGCGGGAGAGAGGTTATTGCCGGTCGACTCGATCAGCCAGGTGGCAACCAGCGGTGCCGTGCCGCCAAAGATCGTATACGCAAGGTTGTACGTGATCGCCGAAGCGGTGTAACGAGTCCGGGTCGGAAAGACTTCCGATAGCAATGCTGCCGTGACCACACCCGACAAGACCGCGCCGACCGCCAGCATGGCCGCGCCCAGGGTTGCGAAGCGAAAATCCCCGGACCCTCCGAGCACGAACGCAGGGTAGACAGCGGCGATCAGGATGGCGCATACGGTGAAAACGGTCTTTCGTCTTCCCACGGCATCGGAATAGAGGCCGGCAAGCGGGCAGATGGCCGCCGCGAATACCAGCGCGATCACCGTGATCGACAATGCGCTCGCCCGGCTCTGATGGCCCACGACCTGTAGATAGGTGGCAAAGTAAGTCGTAAACGTATAGAACGAGAGCGCGGTCACGGAAACGAAGGCGCCCAGGCGCACAATCGCGCTTGCCTGGGTCCTGAGCGTTTCGCGAAGCGGGGCGTGGGCAAGGTCGTGATCGTGTTCGACTGCGGCAAACGAAGGCGTCTCCCCAAGACGTGTGCGCAGATAGAGTCCGACGAGGCCGATGGGCGCCGCGGCGATGAACGGGATTCTCCAGCCCCAGTTGCTCATCGCCTCGGGCGAAAGCATGGCGTCCAGTCCTGATGCCACAAGGGCTGCGCTAGCGAACGACAGGAACGTGGAGACCGGAATAAAGCTCCCGTATCGCGCGCGCTGGTGCCGCGGCGCATGCTCCATCAGGTACGCGCAGGCGCCCGCGTACTCTCCGCCAGCGGAAAAGCCTTGCACGCACCGGACGATGGCGAGCAGCAGGGGCGCGAGCGTGCCGACTGCGGCGTAGGTCGGCAGCAAGCCGATCACCGTGGTTGCGCCCGCCATGATCAAGATGGTCAGCGCAAGCGTTTTCTTGCGCCCTACCCTGTCCCCCACCACGCCGAAGAAGACGCCGCCGAGCGGTCGGAACGCAAAAGCGACGGCGAAGACTGCGAAGGTCTTCATCAATGCGATCGCCGGGTCGCCATTCGGGAAGAACTGGTGAGTGAGCAACGTTGCCAGAAATCCGTACACGGCAAAGTCGAACCATTCGACGAAGTTACCCACCGCCGCGGCAATGATCACCTTGCGAAGCGTCTTTTGATCGACCTGGGGCTGATACGCTTTCATAATCGGGCCGTCCATTGTGAAGTGAATTAGGCGTGCCTGGCACCATGAACGGACCTGAATCGCGCCGCGTCTCGAGGCGGGCGGTTTGGCGCTGAAGTCGCACGGTGATTGCCTGTACAGTAAATGCGACCATAAATGCCGCTCCTAGAACAAAGACGACAGCGTGACGCTCCAGAAGCGACATCGTGCGCGAGTGGCACTGTCTGTTTGCCCACATAAGGGGCCTCCCGGCGCTTGACGCAGTGAGCGGCGGGAAGCTAACTGACGTTGATCGCTTTCGATGCGACCCTGAAACGAGGTGAAAAATGAATCGTTCCCGCATCCTGGCCGACACTCACCATGCCGCCTTGCTCGTGATCCTTCTGGTCCACGGCGCAGCCCATGCCGGCAATCGCGCGGCGCCCCCTGCCTCACCGGGTTTCGAGCCGAGCGAGCTTTCGACGGACTGCATCGACCGGGAATATCGCGGGGAGAACCGCAAACTAGGACTCGACTACACCGACATGATCAACAACTGCGGCAAACCGGTCATCGTCACGTGGCAGTCGTTCGACAACGGTGCGCCGCAAGCGCCAGGCGGCGGGATGGGGCAATCGGCATGCATGCCGCCAGGCGGCTCCTTCACCACCGCCTCGCACCGGACAGTCGGCACGGACAGCGAGAACCTGCCGGTCAGCGTCGTGACCTGCGAGTGATGTCGGCGTCCCCGCGAGTCACGGGGGCGCGGGGCGGTTAGCGCACCTCGGCGGCCCACGCTTGTGCGTCGGCGCCGGCGGGGATGCGCATCGGGGACGACGGGTCGGTTGCGGCGCGCCACACGGCTTCGGCGACGTCTTGTGCGTGCGTGACAGGGGTCGATGTATCCGCAAAGCCCGCCAGGACCCTGCTCGCGAGATCGGCGTAGGCCTCATGGTCGAAGCCCAGCATATGCGCCCGCGCGTTGTCCGCGAAGCGGGTATCGGGCGCACGGCCCGGCAACACCAGGCGGGCGCGAACGCCGAACGGCTCGAGTTCCACCGCCATCGATTCCGTGAATGCATTCACTGCCGCCTTGCTCGCGCGGTATGCGGCGATCAGCGGGAGTGCCTTCAGCGTCACGCTCGATGTGACATTCACGACGACACCAGCCTTGCGCTGCCGAAACTGCGGCAACACCGCCTGCGTCATTGCGATCGTGCCGATGGTGTTGGTCTCGAAGAGCTCGCGCACGGTCGCGATCGGAACGAGTTCGGCCGGAGAAGCCGCGCCGAAGCCCGCGTTGTTGACGAGCACGTCGATGGGGCCCGCAGCCTCCACCGCTGCGCGAATGCTCTGCGCATTCGTGATGTCGAGCGCCAGCACGCGCAAGCGCTTCGACGACGGCAGCACATCGGTGCGCGGCGTGCGCATCGTGGCGATCACTCGCCAGTCGCGAGCCAGAAAGTAACGGGCGATCTCGAGGCCGAAACCGGAAGAGCAGCCGGTGATCAGTACGGTTTGCATGGGAACACTCCTGTGCGGTGGGTTGGATGTGCCATACGATAGATCGCCCATGCCGTACTTGCTACAATCAAACATCCGAATTTCATTCGCGAGAGTCCGGAAATGACCGACCCGTTGGCCGAAGTCGTGACGCTGCTGCAGCCGGGCGCCCGGTACTCCAAGCTCGTCCATGGGGCCAGCCCTTGGCGCATCAGCCGCGCGGATACTGGCCAGCCGTTCTATTGCGTGGTCCTGGAAGGCGGATGCCGCATCGCCATCGACGATCACGAACCCGTCGAACTGCTCTCGGGTGACTTCCTTCTGGTTCCGGCGGCCTACGGCGTCGCCAATTCGAGCCTCATGCCGCCACCGCCGGGCGTCGACATGCTGGCGCCCGTCGCGCTCGGCAACGGTGAATTCAGAATCGGTGCGCCGGATCGCCCGATCGACTCGCGCATGATGATCGGCCACTGCAGCTTCGGTTCGCCGGATGCGTCGCTGCTGGTCTCGTTGTTGCCGCAGATCGTGCACGTCCGCGGCGAGCGGCGGCTGGCCACGCTCGTGGAACTGGTGCGCGAGGAATCGCGCGAGCAGCGGCCCGCGCGCGAGGTGGTGCTCTCACGCCTGCTCGAAGTGCTGCTCATCGAGGCGCTGCGGTCCATGGCGGAAATGAACGCGTCGCCGGGCCTCGTGCGCGGGCTCTCCGACTCCCGCCTGGCGGCTGCGATCCGCAGGATGCACGAACACCCGACGCGCGCATGGACGGTCGCCGATCTCGCGAAGGAAGCCGCGCTCTCGCGCTCGACCTTTTTCGAGCGCTTCAGCCGCGCGGTCGGCGTCGCGCCGATGGAATATCTGCTCACCTGGCGCATGGCGCTCGCGAAGGATCTCCTGCGACGCAACGCAGGCGGAGTCGGCGAGATTGCGCAGCGCGTCGGCTACAGCTCCGCCAGCACCTTCAGCGTCGCCTTCACGCGGCACGTCGGCCGGCCGCCCACGCAGTACGCGCGGGAGGCACAGTTGGCCGCGGGTCGCTAGGACCGCGGTGCCGCTGCCCCGATGCAATTACAGCGTCTGCACCTGCACAGGCGCCCCGGGCTTGCCCGAGATTTTGGGGGCGACCACGAGGTAGCGGCGCTTGTCACCGGCATCGCCCATTCCCGGCGTGACCAGCTCGCGAATCTGGCCGAGCGCATTGACGATCGCCGAGCCGGCCGGATTGGACACGAAATTCGCCAGCACCTGAATGTCACCCGTGCCATCCGGGTTATCGGCGAGGCCGAGCACATAGGGCTGCTTAGGTTGCAGCCCGGTGACAGCAGCCTGTAGAACCTGCACGAGCCCCTGGTCGAACAGCGCAACCGTGGTCGGTGGATTGGCGGTATCCGCCGCCTTGCCCGCCCCCACCGGCATCAGCGAGATATGCACGCTCTGACCGGCCAGGCCGAGTGGCTGGAGATTCTGTGCCCCATCACCCTCCGGCACCGCATTCGGCACATAGGTGACAGCCTGCGGCGCCTGGCCAATGGGCACAGTCGCGACGACCGTGTTGGTGCGTGTGTCGATCGCCGCCATCGCATCGGCGTTCTCGAGACCGACATAGATGCGGCTGCCGTCCCCCGACGGCCAAAGTCCATGCGGCAAGTTGCCGACAGGGATCGTCGCGACCTGCGAAAAGTCGTCGGTTCGAAACACCTTGATCACGTTCAGGCCGCCAACAGTGACGTACGCGAACGTGCCCTTCACGTTATGGACGATGTTCACGTGATTCGTGATCGGCCCCGTGTCGAGCGTCCTGATGAGCGCGAATGGCGGCTGTGCATCGAACACCTGGACCTTGCCGGTGTCCTTGAGCGTGAACCAGACCTGCTTGCCGTCGGGCGTCGCCGCGAGATCGGGACAGAAGGGACTGGCCTGCCTGACCGTGCCGACGATCTTGTGGTCGGCCACGGAGACCACTTCGGTCTCCGGGTTGAAGGACGAACAAACGTAACCATACTTCCCGTCCGGCGAGAAGATCTGCATGCCGGGGCCGGCCGGAACGGTAATGCGGGCTTTTTCCTCGTACGTCTTGCCGTCGAGCACCGCGACGTAGTTTTCGCCGCGCACGGTAACCCAGACTTCCTTGCCATCGGGAGTGAAAAACGCCTCATGAGGCGAGCGTCCGACGTAAGTGACGTGCTTGACGGCGTTGGTCTGCGTGTCGATGAACGACACCGAATTGGATCCGATCGAGACGACCGCGATCGTATGATGGTCCGGCGAGTAGCCCATGCCGTGCACGAGCAGTTGCCCCTTGTACAAGGGGCTGAAATTGCCCGGCGAGGGATCGCCGAGACGGATCAGGCCGACCAGCCTGTTGTCCGCGGGGTCGACCACCGACACCGTGTTCGAAAACTGCTCGGCCGCGTAAACGCGATCGTGGTGGCTCACCGGAACGTCAGGATCGGACAGCGATCCCGGAGCCTGTCCGCCCCAGGCGAACTGCATTGCGGCCAGCGCGGCCGCCGACAATGCGATGGCGAAAGACGATTGGCGTTTCATCACTGGTCCTCGCGCTTGGGGTTGGGCAGGTTCATTTGAATGCCTTGGCGGGATGTGGGGTGGAAAGGCACAGCAGGGATGGAAGCCGGCCTTTGCTGATCCGGTGCGGCAACCTGCGGAGGCAATGGCTGACCGAGCGCCACGCGCATGGCAACGATTTCCTGTTGTTGCTCGACGACGATCTCCTGCGCGATGCGGCGCAACTGTTCGTTGTGCCCATAGCGCAGTTCGGCCTGTGCCATGTCGATGGCGCCTTGATGGTGAGGCACCATCATTGCGACGAAATCACGATCGACGTCGCCTGTCGGCGTCACGGTCATGTCGTCCATCATCCTCGCCATGGCGGTATCGTTCTCGGCCAGGAAGGGCGCTTCGTCGGGGGCCGCCGGTTGGGAACGTGAAGCGGACGCGGCAGAACCGCAAAACGACAGGATCGTCAGCACGACGACGGCACTCAGGAACATCCGCCCGGCATGAGGACTTGAGGTATGCACGATGGTTCTCCCGTTGTGGCAAACCGGTGTCTCATGACAGTGAACCCGTCAGAGGCGGCGTTATTCCGCCCCTCGCGCAGTTTTCGCAAAAGTGGAGGTTAGAAGCCGAAGCACCGCCTGCCGCTATCACTCGCGCGCCAACCGCTGCTGCCCCGCCACGGCTTGCCTATTTCGCCTCTTCCACGCGCCGCTCGTCGGTCGAGCTGGGAAATCGGGTCTGCCCATAACGGATGATCAGCACGCCCAGCGCAATCAGCACGATTGCCACCGCGGAAGCCAGCAAATGCAGTTCGGTGTTCGCGCCCGCGCGCAGGATGAGGTCTCGTGCAATCGAGACCATCGCAATGTAGAGCGGGAAGCGCACGGGCAACTGCCCGGCCTTGAGGTACTGCCCGACCATCGCGAATATCTCGAGATAGAGGAACATCAGCAGCAGATCGGTCAGGGTCACGCCGTCCGAATGCACCATGTGCCAGATCAGCGCGGCCACGGCCGCCACTGTGCCGATTCCGATGATGAACAGGCCGAAGAGTTCGGCCAGTTCCATGGCGCGCTCGAGGCGCTCCTTGATCGCTCGTTGCAGAGCGTTCTCGTACTTCATCTTCGCGATTCCCATAGATACGGAACGGCGATAGTAGCGCGGCAAGATGAAAGTTCGAAATGCGGAAAGAAATACGCTGCGGCGTTGGGAGCCGGCGTGAGGCCGAAGTGGAGAGGATCGCGGCGGCGCGCTAGCGCCGTCGCACATCAACGCTGTGTCACCGGCAAACTGGCAGTTCCGCAGCGCGGGCTCTGGCTTGCTGCGCCGCCGCCGCGTTGTATGCGTCCCTGTTCTGCGACGCATACTTGTACTGCTGATCTGCAACGGTAAATTGCTGGAGTTCCCGGCTGCATCGATCGCCGGAAGAACTGTGGTTCTGGCATCGGCGCACGGTGACCAGCGCCTGCAGCCGCTGGTTATCGGCCGAGGCGTAATCGTTGCCGATGCGATAAGCGTCGAATCCCTGAGTGATCGCGGCAACGCGCGCCTCAGTCGCAGCGTGCTGCCGCGGGGTGGCACAAGGGGAACCGAAGCGGGATTGCGTCTGCCCGAACGCGTGCATGACGACAAGGCACAGGGTCAATCCGAGCCATGAAGATTTTCGCCGCATGCCATTCCTCGTACTTTCCGGTTATTCGCGCTCCTCTATATGCCGCCAGCGCGTGAATTCAATGTAGAAAGCCGCCCGCAACCGATCAAGAAGATTCGTACCGCGTGTTGGCAGCATGGGTGATGTACCGCACAGAGCGTGCGGAATTCGACATGTTCGAAAACGTACCGATACGCGGGCGACCGCCTGCGTACGTGACATCAGCGCTTGCGCGCCACGCCGGCGCAATGAGGACTAGCATATCGTCAGTGGATTGAGCAATCTGGTCGAGGGGCTCGATGGCCGACCTGCCTCTTCTGCACTTGCGAACGCACCGGATTCCGCCAGAAGCTCTGGCACGCCATCGGCCGCCAGGGAGCGTCAAATGGACAGAATCGCGCTGGCCTGTGTGGCCGTCCTCGGTCTCTTGCTGTTTGGTCTCGGCGTGTCGATCTCCATACTGCGCTTTCGCCAAGGCACGCTCTCGGGCTGCGAGCCCGACCCGTCGAGTCTCTTGTACAAGTTCGTGCGCGCGCATGCGAACACCGCCGAGTATGTCCCCTTCCTTGCGGTGCTTTTTCTCTACCTGGGCGCGCGCTCGCCTTCGCCTGCCACGCTCGCGCTGATGGTCGCCGCAACCGTGTGCCGCTGCCTCGAGGTGATCGGACTGCTCGCCTTTCGTACGATGGCGAAGCCCAATCCCGCGAGATTTCTCGGTGCGCTCGGCACGTATGCGGCCGGGATCGCCCTGAGTCTCGCGTTGCTGCATTGAGTCATGGCGCCGCGCCGGACTGTTGCCCGGCCGGGCCTCAGCGCGCGACGACCATGCACACCGCTGTCGCCGTGGCAACGAGCTTATCGTCCTGCCAGAGTTCTCCGTTCACGTTGCACACGCCGCGCCCCCTGCGCACGAGCGTCGCGCGGCCGATCAGCTTGCCTGGCTTCGCGGGCCGCAGAAATGAGGTGTTCAGGTTCAGCGTCGCGCAGTGCTCGCCTTCGGCCAGCGTGGAGACGACGAGCGTCGCCGTTACGTCGTCGAGCATGGCGCACAGCATGCCGCCTTGTACCTGTCCCGCCGGGTTCAGGAAGGCGGGCGCGCCGATGTACTCCGCTTCGAGCGCATCGTCGGTCAACGAAACAAAGGTGCCGCCCAGCGTCGTGGTAATGGGCGGCAGCGAGCCATGCTCGCCGTAGACACGGGCAACCACGGGCTTTTCGTCGATTTCCATGGATGGTTTCCTTATTGGCGCTTCATGGATCATTCGCCACGAAAGACCGGCCTGCGCTTTTCCTTCCACGCGAGGGATCCTTCGCGAAGGTCGTGGGAAGCATCGGCCCGCGCTACGTCGCGCTGGAATTCAGCCGCGTCGAGCGTGCCGTTCGCAATGCGGTTCAGATACTTCTTCATGCCGAGCAGGGCAAGCGGCGCCATGCCAGCGAGTTCTCCGCTCAGACGCTCGACTTCATCGGATAACGTTGCGTGCGCAACGACCCTGTCGAGAAAGCCGCAGGCCAGCATTTGCGCGGCGTCGAGCGTGGCCGCGCACAGCAGCAGCTGCTTCGCCACGTTCAAGCCAAGGCGCGAGACGTAACGCTGCAAACCGCCGCGGTAGAACAGCAGCCCGAGCCGCGCTGCCGGCACGAACATCTCGCTGCCCTCCACGCCGATGCGAAAATCGCACGCAAGCGCGAGATCGGTCGCACCACCATAAACACCGCCGTTGATCGCGGCGATCGTCACGGGGCGCGCCTGCTCGAGCTCATCGGCAAGCGCCTCGAAACTCGCCGCCGCATTGTCGTCCGCGAGGCTGCCGATATTGAAGCCCGCGCAAAAGTGGCGGCCCTCGGCGCACAGGCGCAGCACCAGCACGTCGCGCTTCGCGTTCACGTCGCGGATGAAACCGCGCAGCGTGGCGAGGTCCTCCGGTTCGAGACGGTTCGCCCTGGCCGGGCGGCGCAGCGTAATCGTCGCAATCGCGCCCGCGATGGTGAGTTCGGGCGCAAGGCCCGGCGAGTGGGCGGGTTTCGAGGTCATGTCCGGGCTCAATGGAAGTTGTAGATCTGCATTGTCGTCTCCCCGGCCTCGATGCGCTTGCAGATCGCCGCTTCGTCGGCCTCGCGTTGCGCACCCTTCGCCACGACCTCGGCCGCGCGCGCGCGCGGAATCACCACCACGCCATCGCGATCGCCGACGATCAGATCGCCCGCGCTCACCGTCACGTTGCCGATCATCACCGGCTCGTTGATCCAGCCGATCGCGCCATAGTCCTTGCCGGTGCCGCGAATGGCAAGCCCGCGCGAAAAGACCGGAAACCCGATCGACTCCAGCAGGTCGGCGTCGCGCACCGCGCCGTCGATCACGAGACCCGCGAGCCCGCGCACTTTCGCGGCCGTCGTCATCACCTCGCCCCAGTAACCGTGCTCGTACACGCCGTTCGTGTAGACCACCAGCACGTCGCCCGGCTGCGCGAGCAGAATCGCGCGGTGCAGCCAGAGGTTGTCGCCGCCGGGCGAGTGCACGGTGACGGCCGTGCCGCAAATCCGGAAACCCGGCGCCACCGGCTTGATGGCGGCCGGCAATGCGCCGATCTTGCCGCCGGCTTCATGCAGCGTGGCCGCGGGCACGCGGCGCGCGTCCTCCACCACGCTCTTGTCGACGCGTTCTATCGCAGTGCGAATCGTCGTGCTCGAATCGTGCTCGTTCATGTTCATTTCCCCCGCGTCTGCAACTGGTGATACTTGAACTGCTTGCGCGCTTCGTCAAGACGCATGCCGCCACGGCACGCCTCGCGAATCGCTTCTTCCGCGTGATGGATCATTTCTGCTGCTTCGAGCACGGTGTCTTCGTGTTCGTGCGGAATCACGATCACGCCATCGGCGTCGCCGCGCAGAATGTCGCCGGGCTGCACGCGCGCCTCGCCGATGTTCACAGGAATATTGGTCGCTTCCACCTGCACGCGGTCTTTGCCCGTGCGCATCCAGTGATCGCGGCTGAAGATCGGATAGCCGAGCTTCAGGCACAGCGCGACGTCGCGGCAGATGCCGTTGATGACCGTGCCGGCAATGCCGCGGCGGTGCGCGATCTCGGTGAGAATGTCGCCCCACACGGTCGCGTCTTCGCGGCCGCCGTTATCGAGGACGATGACCGCGCCTTCGGGCACGTCGTCGATATAGTCGCCCACCGTGCCGGGCGGATTGGCCGCAGGACCGTACTTGAGGGTCCATGCGCGCCCCGCGAGGCGGAAGTCGGTGCTGCGCGCCTTGACCTTGTAGCACTGGCCGTTGATGCCGAGTTTGTCGAGCGCGTCGGAAAGCGTGGCCGTGTCGAGCTTGCCTGCGCGTTCCACGTTGCGGTCGCTGCGCGCGGCGGGATTGTCGTTCGTCGTCATGGTTGCGGAATCTTTGCAGTGAACTGGAAATGGGGATGCGCTCAGGCGAGCATGTGTTCGTAGTTGCCGCCCATCACCTTGCCGACCGGCGCGCCCGCGAGAATCGCCTTCGCCATCGCAGCTTCCTTCGCGACGATCGTCTCGGCGGTCTCCAGCACAGAATCGATGTCGGCCGCGCGGATGAAGATCACGGCGCTGTTGTCGGCCACGACATAGTCGCCGGCCTCCACCTGCACCTCCCCGATCTGCACCGGCACGTTGGTGCCCTTCTCCACCACGCGGCCACGCGCCGTGCGCGCCGTGGTCGAGCGGCTGAACACGGGCAGCTCATAGCCGATGGCTTCGTCGATATCGCGCACGTGGCCGTCCGCCACCACGCCCGCCACCTGGCGCACCTTGGCTGCGAGCGACAGCAGGCCGCCCCAGCAACCGGCTTCCACGCCACTGCGTTGCTCGACCACGATCACGTTGTCGGACCCGGCCTGCTCGACGGCGGCGCAGCCCAGATGCACGGGCGGTCCCGGCGGCGCTTCGCCCGTGCCGAGCTTGACGGTGATCGCGCGGCCCGCAATGCGGCCCTGGCCCGAGCGCTGCGGCAGCCCGCTCACCACGCCGGGGAGTTTGAGTTTGTCGAGCGCGTCGGAGACGGCGCAGCAGTCGAGCCGCCGCAGGCGCTGTACGTTTTGGTCAGCCATGTCGTTGTAAGGTCCTGATTGAATGCATATTGGTCAATCGAGCGTGCGCCACGCCGCGAAACACAAGCCCGTGCCGGTCAGCGCGGGACTGCGGTAGCCCGGTATGTACGAGACCCAGTCGAGGTCGAGCGACTTCACCGCCTCGACCGCGATGATCCAGTTGCGGATTTCCGAACTGCCCGCCTGCAGTTGCTTCGGGTCGAGGGCGGCGAGCCACGCGCTGTCCTTGCGGCGAATCGCTTCGATAATGCCGTTGTCGAGTTCTTCGTCCACCACGAAGTGCGAGAGGCCGCCCGAGGCGAGCACGCCCACGCGCAGGTCTTCGGGATAGGCCTCGATCAGTTCGCGCAGCGCGGCGCCAAGCTGGATGCAGCGGCGCGGCGTGGGCTGGTTGGGCGGATCGAATGTGTTGACGATCACCGGAATCACGGGCAAATCCGTGCCCTGCAGATAGCGGCGGTGAATGAACGAGAACGCGTGGCCCTCGTACTGGCCGCGCTCGAGGCCGTCCATTGCCGCGATGTCGAAGTCGCGCTCGCAAAGCTCGCGGATCATCCAGCGGGCCATCTCCGCCTTGACGGGGTAGTGCACGTCGGCGTCGGGTTCCTGGCGCATGGTGCGGGCGCGGGCGTACCAGCTGTCGTTGGGGCTCGTCTCGCGCTTCGCGTTGCGGATCGTCTCGCCGTAATAGATCGCGAACGCCGGGTTGTTCGTGGTGCGAAACAACTCGGTCTGGTCGTCGCCCACCACGAACAATACGTCGAGCTTCGCGGCGCGAATGCGATCGCGCAGCTCGTCCATTGCCGCTTCGGCCTGGTCGTAGCGTTCGCCCATCTTTTCCGGCGTGACCATCGCTTCGGCTTCCCGGGGCGCGCGCTCCAGCAGATCGCCGTAGCTGACGTGGTTGCCCGCCCTGTCGAAGTAATGCGGGTTCTTCGGGTCCACCGCGCGAAAACCGTGTTGCCAGTCTTCGCGCTGCGACACGAGCATGATGCTGTGCGACGAGCCGAATGCGGCTACGAGGCGTGCCATTTCGTCTCCTTCTCCTGAATGTTGTTGCCCTGCGCAAACGTGTTCAAACCACGAACGCCGCGCGCCATTGTTCGATCTGCTCGTCCGCGTAGCCGAGTTCGCGCAGGATGGCCTGCGTATGCTCGCCCTGCTCGGGCGCGAGCCTGGGCGACGCTTCACGCGGATAACGCGAGAGGCGGAACGGCTGGCCCACGAAGGCCACCGCGCCCTTGCCGGGCAGCTCCACCGGCCACGCCATGCCGAGATGCTTGACCTGAGGGTCCTCGAACACTTCGTCGATGCGGTGAATCGGCCCGCACGGCACGCCCGCCTTGATCAGGACTGCGGTCCATTCCTTCGTGGTGCGGGTCTTGAACACTTCGCCCACGGCCCGGTTCACGGCGTCGCGGTTCGCCACGCGTGCCGGGTCCGAGTCGTAGCCCGGAGCGCGCGCGAGATGCTCGAGGCCGAGCGCCTCGCACAGGCGCGTCCACATCGTCTGCCCGATGGCCGCAAGGTTCAGGTAGCCGTCCTTCGTCTGGAACACGCCGGTCGGCACGGTCAGCGGGTGCTCGTTGCCCACCTGCTGCGGCACCTTCTTGTCCACGAGCCATTGCGCCGCCTGGAAGTCGAGCATCGCCAGTTGCGCCTCGAGCAGCGAGGTCTGCACCCACTGGCCCTCGCCCGACGCTTCGCGTTCGAGCAGCGCCGTGAGAATCGCCATCGCGCAGAAGTGGCCCGCGCAAAGATCGGCGATGGGAATGCCCACGCGCATCGGGCCTTCGCCGGGCTTGCCGGTCACGCTCATGAGGCCGCCCATGCCCTGCGCGATCGAATCGAAGCCCGGCCAGTTCGCATACGGGCCGTCCTGGCCGAAGCCCGAGATGCTCGCGTAGACGAGGCGCGGATTGATCGCGCGCAGCGCGTCCGGGCCAATGCCGAGGCGGTCTTTCACATCGGGCCGGAAGTTCTCGATGAACACGTCCGCGCGCTTGACGAGTTCGTGAAGGATCTCGCGGCCGGCGGGGTCCTTCATGTTCAGCGTGAGGCTTTCCTTGTTGCGGTGCAGGTTCTCATAGTCGGCGCGGTTGTGGTCGCGTCCGCCGATCATGTCGTCGCCGCCGGGCGCGCCGGGCGGGATTTCGAGCTTGATCACGCGCGCGCCCATGTCGGCGAAGAGGCGCATGGCCGTCGGGCCTGCGCGCACGCGCGAGGCGTCGATGATCGTGAAGCGCGAGAGCGCGCCTTTGCGGGCAGCCGCGCTTGCCTGGCCGCTTGCCTCGTAATCGTTGAATGCTTCGGTCATGGACGTTCTCCCTCAGGCCGGCGTGAACATCGCAACGGGGTAGCCGCCGTCGCTCGGCTTGAACGTCACCCGCACGCGTTGTCCGATGGCGAGCGCGGCCGGGTCGCAGTCCACGAGATTGGTAAGCATCGTCACGCCTTCGTCGAGCGTCACGTAGGCGAGCGTGTAGCGCGCGTCCTCCTTGCCCATCGTGGTGTACGAGTAAATCGTGCCCTGCCCGGCGGACTCGACCCACTCGGTTTCGGCGCTCAGGCAGTGCGGGCAGATATCGCGCGGGTAGTAGTGCGTCTCGCCGCACGCGGCACAGCGCTTCAGGAGCAGGCGTCCTTCCTTCGCCGCCTCCCAGAACGGCAGCGCCTCGGGCAACACACGCGGCGGCGCAATACGGCGCGGGGCAGCTGGTTTTGCGCCCTTCTCCGCGACTTTCTCCACTGCGGGATTCTGATTAGTCGTACTCATCGTTAAACCCGTTCCAAAATGAGCGTTGCGGCCGTATGACGTGACGCCAGCGCGCCGCCAATGCCGTTGGCGAGCGCGATGTCGCAGTTCGGCACCTGCACGGCGGGGTGGGCTTCGCCGCGCAGCTGGCGCACGGCCTCGATCACCTTCGTCACGCCGCCGCGGTTCGCGGGATGGTTGTTGCACAGGCCGCCGCCATCGGTATTGAAGGGAAGCTTGCCCACGCCCGAAATCAGGCCGCCGTCCTGCACGAATCGGCCGCCTTCGCCCTTCTTGCAGAAGCCGAGGTCTTCGAGCTGCATGAGCACCGTGATCGTGAAACTGTCGTAGAGCGACGCGTATTTGATATCGGCGGGAGTCAGGCCGGCTTCCGCGAAAGCCGCCGCGCCCGACCACTTCGCCGCCGACCAAGTGAGATCGATCTTGCCGCCTGCCGCATGTTTCGGCGCTTCGCCCGTGCCGCGCACCTTCACGAGCGGTCGCTTGAGCTGCTTCGCGATCTCGGGCCGCGCCACGATGAGCGCGCCGCCGCCATCGCTCATTACGCAGCAGTCCAGACGATGCAGCGGGTCGGACACCATCGGCGAATTCACGACGTCTTCGACGGTCACCACATTGCGCAGCATGGCCTGCGGGTTGTGCTGCGCATGGTGCGAGGCCGCGACCTTGATCCAGGCGAGCTGCTCGCTCGTCGTGCCGAACTCGTACATGTGGCGTTTCGCGACCATGCCGTACAGGTTTTGCGTGGCCGGGCCGAACGGCAGCTCGAACTGCACGTCCGGTGCATCGGGGTCCGGCGACTTGAGCGCGAGCGCCGCGCCTGCCGCACGCGGGCGGCCTGCCAGCGTAATCAGCGCCACGTTGCAGCGCCCTGCCGCGATCGCTTCCGCCGCATGCGCGACGTGGAGGATCGGCGCGGACCCGCCGCATTCGGTCGAATCGACGTGGCGCAGCTTCAGGCCAAGGTACTCCGCAATCGTGGTCGTGCCGAGGCCCGGCGCGTCGCCCGCGCAGAAGTAGCCGTCGATATCGGCCTTCGTGAGGCCCGCGTCTTCCAGCGCGCCCTTCGCGACATCGGCGTGCAGGCGCGCGACGGAGAGGTCGTCGGCCTTGCGCGTGGGATGCTCGTAGGCGCCGACGATATACGCTTGTCCGTTCAGGCTCATGCGGCCTCCTGCGCAAGACGCTGCGCCGTGAATCGGTTGAGATGCCATGTCGCGTCGCCGTAGGTCAGGTTGATCGCGAACATGCGCTTCGCGTAGTGGCCCGCGCGGCACTCTTCGGTCATGCCCATCGCGCCGTGCAGCTGGATCGCCCATTCGCCGGCGTTCTTGCAAGCGTCGCCGATGAATGCCTTCACCGCCGAAACGAAGCGGCTGCGGCGCGCGGGGTCGTTCTCGTCCACAGCCATGGCCGCGGCGCACGCCATCGATTTGCCCTGCTCCAATGCGATGAGCATGTCGGCGACGCGGTGTTGCAGCGCCTGGAACTTCGCGAGCGGCGCGCCGAACTGCGTGCGCGTCTTCAGGTGCTCGGCGGTCAGTTCGAGCAGCGCTTCGAGCGCGCCGACCGATTCCGCGCACAGCGCGGCATTGGCGCGGTCGAGCGCCGCCTCGATGAGCGGGTAGGCCTCGCCCACCTCGCCGATCGCATCGGCCTTGCTCACCGCCACATTGGCGAAGCTCACATGCGCTGCCTCGCGCGCGTCGATCGTTTCGAAGCGGCGCAGCGAGACGCCTTGCGCTTTCGCATCGACGAGGAAGAGCGACAAGCCCTGCGCGTCCCCTCGCTCGCCCGAGGTCCGCACGGCCACCACGAAGGCGTCGGCAGTCGGGCCGTCGAACACCAGCGTCTTGGTGCCCTCGATGCGCCAGCCGTCGCCGGTCTCCGTCGCGCGCACCGCGATGCGTGCGAGGTCGTAGCGCGCATCGGCTTCGCCCACGGCGAGCGCGAGCACCTTTTCGCCGCATGCGGCCGCTTCGAGCCATTGCGAACGCTGCTGCGCGCTGCCCGCCGCGCCAATCAGCGCAGCGGCCGGCATGCCGCTCGAAAGCCAGCCCGCGCCGCCCAGCGCACGGCCCAGCTGTTGCGCGACCAGCATTGTCTCCACCGCGCCATAGCCGCTGCCGCCCTGCTCGGGGTCGATGATGAGGCCGGTGATGCCGAGTTCCGCGAGACCGGCGCGGCGGCGCGCCGCGAGCGCCGCATCTTCGGCATTGCCGCGCTGATGCGCGGGATATTCGCCGTCGCAGAAGCGGCGTACCGCGTCTTGCAGTGCGACGTGATCTTCAGTCAAGGAAAAGTCCATGTTTTATCGTGTCCCGCTTCAGGCGTTGAAGAACGCGCGGCTGATCAGGTTGCGCTGCACTTCGTTCGTGCCGCCGTAAATCGACAGCTTGCGCGCGTCGAAGTAATTGGCCGCGACGGCGATGAGCTCCTCGGGGCTCGGCGGTTCGTGGCCCGCCTGGTCGAGCAGCGCGGCTTCGTCGAACGCAATGCCTTCGGGACCGGCGATATCCGCGAGCAGCGCGTAGATCGCCTGGCGCAGCTCGGTGCCGCGCACCTTGAGCATCGATGCCTCCACGGCCGGCACGCGGCTTTGCTGGTTCGCGCTGAGCATGCGCAGGCCCGTGAATTCGAGCGCCATCAACTCGATCTCGAAGCGGCTCACGCGCGCCTCGAAGAGCGGATCGCCCGCGAGGCCCTGCTGCTTGCCGAGCGCCTTCGCGCGGGCAAGCTGCTGCTTGCACGAGCCGATGCCGGCAATGCCGGTGCGCTCGTGACCCAGCAGATACTTGCCGTACGACCAGCCCTTGTTCAGCTCGCCCACGAGGTTTTCGACGGGCACGCGCACGTTGTCGAGATAGACCTCGTTGAGATCGGTGCCGCCTTCGAGCATGCGGATCGGGCGCAGCTCGACGCCCGGCGATTTCATGTCGATGAGCAGGAACGAGATGCCTTCCTGCGGCTTCGCGTGCGGGTCGGTGCGGACGAGCGCGAACATCATCTCGCACCAATGCGCGTACGAGGTCCACACCTTGTGCCCGTTCACGACGAAGTGGTCGCCGTCGAGAACGGCCGTCGTGCGTACGCTCGCGAGGTCCGAGCCCGCGCCCGGTTCCGTGAAACCCTGCGCCCACCACGTTTCGCTGCGGCGGATACCGGGCAGGTAGCGTGCCTTCTGCTCAGGCGTGCCGAACGCGTTGAGCACGGGGCCGAGCATGTTGATGCCGCTCGCGATGATGCGCGGCGCGCCGCCTACCAGCGTTTCCTCATCGAAGATGTAGCGCTGCAGCGGCGTCCAGCCCGGGCCGCCCGCTTCCTTCGGCCACGACGGCGTGATCCAGCCGCGCTCGTAAAGGTGCGTGTACCACTCGACATAGTCGGTGCGCTCCAGCCGCAGGCCCAGTTCGGCCTTGCGCTTGAGTCGCGGCGACAGGTGCGTCCTGACGAACTCGCGCACCTCGGCGCGGAACGCTTCGTCTTCTGCGGAGAATTCCAGTCTCATTGATTCATTGTCCTTATCAGTGGTGCGAGCCGCCATGGCCGCCTTGCGAGCCGCAAACGACGAGCGCATCGAGTGCGAGCACGCGGTCGGGGTACGCGACGAGCGGGTTCACGTCGATTTCGGTGATCGCCTCGTTCGCACGCATCTGCGCGCCGATCGCGGCCACGGCCCTGGCGATGGCGGCCACGTCCACGCCTTGCGCGCCGCGCACGCCGTCGAGCAGCGCCGCGGCCTTCAGGCGGCGCAGTTCCACGACGATGTCGGCTTCGGCCATGTCGGCGGGAATCAGGCGCACGTCCTTGAGCGCCTCGATCCAGATGCCGCCAAGGCCCACCAGCACGACCGGGCCCCACTCGGCGTCGCGCTTCGCGCCCACCACGAGTTCGAGACCGCGCGGGCCCATTGCCTCGACGAGCGCGCCGTCGAGTTCCAGTTCAGGACGATGCGCGGCCACGCTCGCGTGCAGTTTGTCCCAGCCGGCGCGCAGCGCGGCCGCATCGGCGAGGCCGACCACCACGCCGCCCACGTCGCTCTTGTGCGGCAGTTCGCTCGCCTGCGCCTTCAGCACTACCGGATAGCCGATTTCATCTGCGATCCTCAGCGCTTCGTCCAGCGTCTTCGCGAGACGTCCCGGCGGCACCGGCAGGCCCGCGGCGGCGAGCCATTGCTTGCCCTGATACTCGGCGTAAATGCCGTTGGCCGGCACGCCTCCTGGCAGCGGGATTGCGGGGGGCGGCGCGGTTTGCGCACGTTGTGCGCGCTGCAGCGATTCGCCATAGGCCGCCACGCGGGCGCACGCGCGCAGCGCGCGGTCGGGCGAGCGGAAAAACGGCACGCCGCTTTGGGCAATCGCCTCGACAAAGAACGGCTGCAGCGCGTTGTTGTCGCCCATCACTGCGAGCACAGCGGGTTTGGTTGCGCGCGCAAGCGCCGGCACGAGGTGGTCCGCCTTGTCGCGCTGGGCGATGGGCGGGCCGCCCATGATCGAGAGCACGAGGCTGCCGATGTTCGGATCAGCGAGCACGGTGTCGATCAGCTCGCCGATCAGCCCCGGATTGCGCACGCCGATGGTCGTGTAGTCGAGCGGGTTGTCCGCCACGGCGAAGTCGGGCAGCAGTCCGGTGAGCTTCTTCAGGGTCGGCTCGGTGAGCGGCGGCAAGGCAAGGCCGATGTCGTCGGCGAAGTCGAGCGTGATGTTCTTCACCGCGCCCGATGCCGTCATCACGGCGGTGCCTGCAGCAGGGGGCACCGGAAAGCGCGCGAGGATGGTCGTGGTGTCGAACAGTTCGTCGAGCGAATCGACCACCACCACGCCTTCGCGGGCGAGCAGCACGCTCGCCGTGGCGTGGTCGCCCGCCAGCGCGCCCGTATGCGACTGTGCCGCTTCGCGCGCCCGCGCGCTCTTGCCCGGCATCAGCATGACGATCGGCTTGCCCGCCGCGCGCGCTTCGCGCGCCAGCGCGAGGAAGGTCTGAGGGCGGCGCACCTGCTCGGCGTAGACCGCAATCGCGCTCGTTTGCGCATCGGCGATGAACCAGGCGAGATAGTCCTCGATGCCCAGCACGGCTTCGTTGCCTGTCGAAGCTGCCACCGTGATCGGCACGCCGCGCCCCATGAAGGCGTCGCGCAGATTCGCGGCCATGGCGCCGCTTTGCGCAACCACGCCCACGCCCTTGCGGCCTGCGCACGGATACGGCGAGAGCGCCTCGAAGGTGACCGGCACGCCGGCTTCGAAGTTGGTGAAGCCCATGCAGTTGGGGCCGATGAGCGCGATACCCGCTGCGTTCGCGGCCTCCGTCAGCGCCTGCTGCTTCGCACGGCCTTCTTCTCCGGCTTCGGCATAGCCCGACGCGAAGATCACCGCCGCGCCGGTGCCCCGCGCGCCCAGCGTGCGCACGGCGTCGAGCACACCGGCCTCGGGAATGCAGAGCACGGCGAGATCGACGCCTTCGGGCAGCGCATCCACGCTGCTCACGCAGGGGCGGCCGTTGATTTCCTGGCTGCTGCGCGAGACGAGATGGACCTCGCCCGCGTAGCCGAAGCGCTCCAGGTTTTGCAGCACGAAATTGCCGAACGAGCGCGGGTCGGCGGAAGCGCCGACGATCGCAATCGAGCGCGGCTTCAGCACGCGGTCGACGGACAACACGCCATCGGCTTCGGAGAGTGACTTACTCATCAGGTCATGCCTCTTCTTGATTGGCGATCCCGGCGCTGGCTTACCGGGATCAGTTCGATTGGTAGCCATTCTGGCATACCAGAACCGCATTCTCAATACACCAGAGGTGGGTTTTGATGGCTAGTGTTTTCCCCTAGCGCACTTGCCGCGGCCCGGCACGTTCGGTATATGTACTTGATTTTGCGTAGTTTTTGCACGGACAAAGTGGCTATCCCGCAGCAGGACAGGATGTATAAGAAAATTACCATCTTGAATACCACGAACTCGCATTGGTATATTCTAGGCATCCGACCACCGATCAAACCCGCCCTCCCATGAAACCTGTAGTCGATCTGCCCGTCGAGCACCAGGGCGCCGCGCCCGACCTGCACGCTGCCGCGCCGCGCATGCGAGCCAGTCTCGCGAACGACATTCGCGAGACGCTGCAGGCCGAGATCGAAACCGGCCAGCTCGCGCCGGGTATGCCGATCGACGAGCGCGCGCTCGCGGCGCGTTTCAACGTATCGCGCACGCCGGTGCGCGAGGCGCTTCAGCATCTGGCGGCGCGCGACCTCGTGCTGATTTCGCCGCGCCAGGGCATCACCGTGGCGCGCCTGTCCATCGCGAAAGTGCGCTCGATGCTCGAATACATCGGGGAACTGGAGGCATTGTGCGCGCGCTTTTGTGCACGGCGCGCGAGCGACACCCTGCACGAAGCGCTCGACCGCGCGCTGATGGCGTGCCAGCAGGCCGCGGTGGAAGGCGACGCGAGCGAATACGCCCGCGCCAACGAGGCCTTTCACGACACCATTTACGACGGCAGCCGCAACGAGTGCCTCGCCGATCAGATCCGCGCGGCGCGCCGCCAGTCGGCGCGCTACCGCGTGGCCGACCTGCGCAACCGCAGCCAGATCAGCCGCTCGCTGCAGGAGCACTTCGAGATTGCCCGCGCGATCCAGGCCGGCGACGAAGCGAAGGCCGCCGACGTGATGCGGCGCCACGTTCCCGCGGGCACCACCGGCTTTTCCGAGTTCCTCGCGGCCGTGCCGCGTCACTTTTTCGACTTCGGCACCGACTGAGAAGCCAGGTCATCCTGAACAATTACCACGGAGACAACATGCCCCGCTCCATCGACGTCCCAGGCCTCGCGCACAACGCCCCGATCCCCGTGGGCGCACGCGTCGGCAACGTGCTGTGCTCGTCGGCGATCGCCGGCAAGGACCCGGCGACGGGCAAGCTCCCCGCCTCGGCCGCGGACCAGGCACGCCTCGCGTTCGACAACCTCGAACGCTTTCTCGACGCGGGCGGCGCCACGCTCGCGGATGTCGTCAAGCTCGCTGTGTACGTGAAAGACGACAGCGTGCGCGAGCACCTCAACGCGCACTGGCTAGTGCGCTGGCCCGACCCGGCCCAGCGCCCCGCGCGCCATGTCGTCGTGCACGACCTTCAGCACGGCATGGTCCTGCAACTCGAAGTCATGGCCGTGGCGTCGTCCTGAGCGGCCCGCCAATTTCTCCAACGCAACGCATTCCCTCAATTCGAAAAGGTTCCAACGTGATCATCGATTCCCACGCCCACGTCGTCATGCCGCCCGAGAGCTTCCGCTACATGGCGGAGCTGATCGGCGGCCGCGCCAACCCCTCCACCCGGCCCAACATTCCCGACGCCTCGGTGCGCAAGGTCGCCGAAGAACTCGTGCGCAGCATGGACTCGGTCGGCACCGACGTGCAGTTCATCTCGCCGCGCCCCTATCTGCAGATGCATTCGGTGAAGCCGGCGCGCGTGGCCGAGCTATGGTCGCGCCACTGCAACGACCTGATCGCGCGCTTCGTCGCGATGTTCCCCGACCGCTTCCGCGGCGTGGCGGGCCTGCCGCAATTCATGAACGAGTCGCCGGAAGTGCGCGTCGTGGCCGAACTCGAGCGCTGCGTGAACGAGCTGGGCTTTGTGGGATGCCTGCTGAACCCGGACCCGACCGAAGGCGAAGGCCCGACGCCAGCGGGGCTCGGCGATCCGTTCTGGTATCCGCTCTATGAGGCGATGACGGCGCTCGACGTGCCCGCGCTGATCCACTCGGCCGGCAGCTGCAGCCCGCGCGAGTCGTACACGCTGAAGTTCATCAACGAAGAAAACATCGCGGTCATCTCGCTGCTCGAATCGGATGTCTTCCAGAAATTCCCGAACCTGAAGATCGTGGTCGGCCACGGCGGCGGCGCGATTCCCTACCAGATGGGCCGCTTTCGTTCGTGGGCCGTGCGCCGTAACCATCCGCAAAGCTTCGACGAGCAACTGCGCAAGCTCTACTTCGACACCTGCAATTACTCGAAGGAATCGATCGACCTGCTGCTCAAGGTGGCCGGCACCGACAACGTGCTGTTCGGCACCGAAAAGCCGGGCACCGGCAGCGCGCGCGACCCGATCTCGGGCCGCGATTACGACGACATGAAGCCGGTGATCGAAAGCATCGAATGGCTCACCGAAGAACAGCGCCGCAACGTGTTCGAATGCAACTGCCAGCGCGTCTATCCGCGCGCGTTCCGCCACTATCAGGAGGCCTGAACATGGCCATGACCGCCGAAGAAAACGAATTGCTCACGCGCGTCGAAAACGGCGCGCCCATGGGCGAAATGATCCGCCAGCACTACTGGATTCCGGCCGTGCCCTCGGCAAAGCTGGAGGCAGACGGTGCGCCCGTGCTGGTGCGCCTGCTGGGCAGCAACTACGTGGCGTTTCGCACGACCGACGGCAAAGCCGGCCTGATCGACGAGCTTTGCCCGCACCGCAAGACATCGATGATGATGGCGCGCAACGAGAACAACGGCCTGCGCTGCATCTACCACGGCTGGAAAATGAACGTGCAGGGCGAGGTGATCGAGGCGCCGAACCAGGTGGGCGACCAGGCGCAGTTCTGCAAGCGCGTGAAGACGAGCCAGTACGGCGTGGAAGATCGCGGCGGCATCGTGTGGGTGTGGCTCGGCAAGGGCGACACGCCGCCGCGCTTTCCCGACCTCCCGTTCACGCAGCTGCCCGCCAACCAGCGCTCGGTCACGAGCGTCGAAGTGCCGACCAACTGGGTGCAGGGCGTGGAAGCTTCCATGGACTCGTCGCACGTGGGCGTGCTGCACGAATCGACCACGCAGATCACGGCGGGCGGCGGCAACGAACGCATGCACATGACGAAGGCGCTCGCGCCCCGCCTCGAATTCGAGGAGCGCCCGTACGGCTATCGCTACGCGGCGCTGCGCGACCTGCCCGACGATAAGGTCTACGCGCGCGTGAACAACTTCGTGATGCCGTGGTACGGCATCATCTGCGCACCCGATGCGAACAGCCCGAGCACGGTGTTCTTCTCGACGCCCGTGGACGATGTTACGCACCGTGCCTGGTTCGTGCATTTCAACCCCACGCGCAAGCTCGGCATGACGGTGATGTCGGCCACGCCCGATGTCTGGAATTTCCCGCCGCTGCCGCCGGGCACGCGCGAAACCGGCTTCGGCCAGAACCGCGATCTCATGAGGCGCGGCCATGCCACGGGCTTCCACCAGCATCTGGGCACCGAAGACTTCGCGATGTTCCTCGGTCAAGGCCCCATCGCCGACCGCACCACCGAGCAACTCTGCTCCGCCGACGGCGCCGTGCTGCGCGTGCGTGCGCAACTGCTCAAATCGGCGCGCGAGTTCATGGCCGGCAAAACGCCCACGCTCGCGGACAGCCCCGAGCTGGACTATTCGCGTGCGATTTCCATTGGCGGCGTGCTGCCCGCGGACGCCGACTGGCGCTCGCTGGTCGAGACTGCCTGATCCCATGTTGCCGGAATGACTTCGATGCTTGCTCCCCTGCTTCTCACGCTGCGCGTCGCCGCGATCGACGCCCCGACTTCGCTCATCAAGTCGATCACGCTCGAAGCCCACGACGGCGCGCTGCTACCCGGCTTCGAGCCGGGCGCGCACCTCCAGGTCGAGATTCCTTCCGCGACGGCGGGCGGCGCGCCGCAGTGGCGCTCGTATTCGCTGATCCATCTCGACCCCGCCGTCGATCCGCGCAACGGCGTGCGGGCGTACCGGCTCGGCATTCGCCGTGAGGACGAAGGCCGCGGCGGCTCGCGCCACATGCACGCGCTGGCGGTCGGCGCGACGCTCTGCGCGCGCGCGCCCGTCAACCACTTCCCGCTTGCCGCGCCGCCGCGCGTGCTGCTCGTCGCGGGCGGCATCGGCATTACGCCGATCATCTCGATGGCGAGCGCGCTGGCCGCGCAGCAGCGCGACTACGCGCTCCATTTCAGCGGGCGCTCGCGCGAGGCGCTGCCCTTCGTGGATGAACTGCGCGCGCTCGCGGGCGACAAGCTCACGCTGCACGCCGACGACGATCCCGCCACGTGCCTCTCGATCGACGCGTTGCTCGACGGCGCGCAGGTGAACCAGCCGATCTATGTTTGCGGTCCGGCAGGCATGATCGACGCGGTGCTCGCGGCGGCGCGCAAGCGCGGCTGGCACGAGGGCGATCTGCACTACGAACTGTTCACCGAGGCCGCGCCTCAGGAAGGCGACACGGCCTTCGAAGTCGAACTGAAGTCGTCAGGCAAGCGGCTCACCGTGCCCGCCGAAAAATCGCTGCTCGACACGCTCATCGAAAACGGCACGGACGTGATGTACGACTGCCGCTCGGGCTACTGCGGCCTGTGCACGACCAACGTGTGCAGCGGCGAGATCGACCACCGCGACACCTACCTTTCCGAAGCGGAGAAGGCGGGGGGCAAGGTCATGCAGGTCTGCGTGTCGCGCTGCAAGAGCGGGCGCCTCGTGCTCGACCTTTAATACCTCTAACGAAATTGAAGCGGAATCCAGAATGAGCGAAATGCTGGTTACCTATGAACTCGATGGCCAGGTCGCGCTGATCGGGCTGAACCGCCCCGACAAGCGCAACGCCATCAACGAAGACGTGATCGCGCAGTTGCGCGCCGCCGTGCTGCGCGCGGGCGAAGAGGCCGACGTTGGCGTGCTGTTCGGGCACGGCGGCAACTTCAGCGCGGGCCTCGATCTGCGCGAAGCGCTCGCGCGCGCGAGCGGCCAGAGCGCGCCGCCGCGCAAGCGCCGGCGCCACTCGTGGCACGAAGTGTTCGACATCATCGCGCGGGGGCCCATTCCATTCGTCGCTGCCCTGCACGGCGCCGTGGTGGGCGGCGGCCTCGAACTCGCCACCGCCGCACACGTGCGCGTGGGCGACACGACCGCGTTCTTCGGCCTGCCCGAAGGCCAGCGCGGCATTTTCGTGGGCGGCGGGGGCACGGTGCGCATCCAGCGCGTGATCGGCTACACCGTCATGGCGGATCTGATGCTCACGGGCCGCCTGCTCTCGGCCGAAGAGGGCTTGCGCGAGCATATCGTCACCTATGTCACGCCCGCGGGCGAAGCGCTCGCCAAGGCGAAGGAACTCGCCGCGAAAATCGCGCAGAACGCACCCGACACGAACTGGCGCATCACCAACCTGCTGCCGCGCGTGAACGACCTCTCGCACGAGGACGGCCTCTTCCTCGAATACATGAGCTCGAACATGGCGCGCTCGCCCGAAACCGCAAAACGCTTGCAGGAATTCGTGGACGGCAAGGCGAAGCCGCTCGAACGTCCTGACGCTCACAAGACCAACGCATGAGGTGCACCAAGCCATGAATGCAGCAAACGAACTGGATCCGCAGGAGGCAGCGGCGCGTGAAGCGGCGCTTGCGCATGTGAAGGCGGCCGAGAAAACGGCCGCGCAGATTCCCGTCGGCAATGCCACGCCGCGACCCATCGCGCAGGCCGCCGTGATCGGCGCGGGCACCATGGGCGGCGGCATTGCCATGGCGCTGGTCGCCGCGGGCATTCCCGTCACGCTCATCGACGCGACCGCGGATGGCCTCGCGCGCGGCCTCGCCCGCATCCGCGACAACTACGAGAGCAGCGTGAAGCGCGGCAAGCTCGACCCCGCCTTGCGCGACGAGCGCCTCGCGCGCATCACGGGCTCCCTCGCGATTGCCGACGTAAAAGACGCCGATATCGTGATCGAAGCGGTGTTCGAAGACCTCGCGCTCAAGCAAGGCATCTTCCGCGAGCTCGACGTCCACGCAAAACCGGGCGCCGTACTCGCCACCAACACGTCGGGTCTCGACATCGACGAAATCGCCGCCGTGATGAAGCGCCCCGCCGATGTGGTGGGCGCGCACTTCTTCAGCCCCGCCCACGTCATGCGCCTGCTCGAAGTCGTGCGCGCCGCGCAAACCGCCGACGACGTGATCGCCACGCTCATGGATCTCGGCCGCCGCATGGGCAAGGTATCGGTCCTCGCGCGCATCTATCCGGGCTTCATCGGCAATGCGCTCTTTCGCAATTACAACCGCGAAGCGCACTTTCTTGTCGAAGACGGCGCGCTGCCGCACGAGGTCGATGCGGCGCTCAAGGATTTCGGCTACGCGATGGGCATTTTCGCGGTGCACGACATGGCCGGCAACGATGTGGGCTACCAGACGCGCAAGGCGCAGATGGCGACGCGCCCCACCGACCGCCGCTGGAACGATCTCATCATGAAGCTAGTGGAGATGGGGCGCCTCGGCCAGAAGAGCGGCAAGGGCTGGTATCGCTACGAGCCTGGCAGCCGCGAGCCGCAGCGCGACGAGGAACTCGAGCGCTTCATCGTGGAGGAGTCGGCGCGCCTTGGCATCACGCGCCGCCCGATTTCCGCCGAAGAGATCGTCAAGCGCTGCGTGTACGGCATGATCAACGAAGGCGCGAAGCTGCTGGAACAGGGCATTGCCCTGCGCGCCAGCGACATCGACGTGGTGTACGTGACGGGCTACGGGTTTCCCGCGCATCGCGGCGGCCCCATGTACTACGCGGACCAGATCGGCCTCGCGAACGTCTACGAGGACGTCAAGCGACTTTACGAAGCGTATGGCTACTGGTGGAAGCCGGCGCCACTGCTCGAAAAGCTCGCGGCCCGAAACGGCCGCTTCGCCGACCTTTGATCGCTTCCCCTGGCGCGCCCGCTTGCAGGGCGCGTTCTGTGCATCGAGCGAGGCGGACCACCCGCCTCGCTCGATCATTCTTCGTCGTGCTCGCCGTTGACCGGACCTGTTTCCACCGCAGCGGCCTCGCGCGAATGAACCATCGGCGCGTCGTTGAAAAACTCCGCGGGCAGTGTGGCGAGGAATTCGGAAAAGCCCGCGTCGCCGCCCGGCGAATGCTGGGCCATGACTTCCTCGGCGGTTGCCTCGTCGCCCGAGAGCAGCGCCTGCGCGAGGCGCTGGTGATCGGCGATGACCTTCTCGCGGCGGCTCGGCGCGAGAAAGAGCTTGGGACGGTAGCGCGAGATCAGGCGCCGGATCGCGCGGATCTGCTCGGCCAGATAATCGTTATGACATGCCTGGCAAATCACTTCGTGGAATTCGGCGTTGCTGCGCGCGAAACGGCGGGCGTCGCTCTGGTTCAGCGCCTCCACGCCTTCGTCGATCGTGCGCTGCAGCTCGACGCGCTGCTCGTCGTTCATGCGGCGGGCGGCGAGGCGCGCCGAAACGGCTTCCAGCTCGTGCAGGAGTTCGAGCATGTCGCGCAGCTGCGGGACCGTCATCTTGGTCACGAACACGCCCTGGCGCGGCACGATCTGCACGTACTGCTGCGCGGCGAGCTGCTGGAGCGCCTCGCGGATGGGCGTACGCGAGACGTTGAAGCGCGCCGCGAGCGCGCGCTCGTCGAGCGCCGCGCCGGGCACGAGTTCGCCTCGCTCGATTTCCGATTCCAGGAGCGCCTTGATTTCGGCCGAACGGCTCAGTTTGGGTGGCTGACTCATTGAATGGCTGACTGTTGGGTTCGAAGGGCCGCGCTGGCGGCGCGATGCGGCCAGCGGCGTTCAAAATGCATATCATACCTTGGAGGTATACCAAACGCCCAACTGTGTGTTACCCCAATGCGGCGCCTGGGCTGCGCTAGAGGCCCTCATCGAGTCCTCCACTTCGCACGCGGCAATTGGGGACAGGCGGCCAATGTCTTCGAACGCAACTGCGAGTTCGGTGTGGGCCCGCACAAGCGACGCAAGACGCCAAAAAGCCCGTTCGTGGCAGGCTTCCTTTGTCGGCATTCAATCAGTGATCCAAAAAACATGCGCCGGATTCGAGGGTCCGTTCGGATGTGCACCGTCGCATCACCCTGGCTCAATGGCCTTCGTAGAAGTGCATGCTCGCTCTGGCGCTGATGGAATGCACGCCAGGACTAAGTGCCTCCGATGGGACACGAAATCTGCCGGGAGACGGGACGCTTCGATCGACGATCCGCCACCGATCAGCGTGCTCTCCGGGGCATGCGCCGCGGCTGCGACAACCGCGGCCTGGATAAGCGACATCAGCGCGTAGGCGCCTGGGTCGAGCCCATGGACAACGTCAAACCGCCACGGCCGCGCTTTCGACATCTTTCATCATCACCCCAGTGGCCGCTTCGCACGCGCGGCGGACTGCCTGGGGCTGCCCCGGATGGAACAGGAAGTGATGCAGTAGCTTGCTCCACTTGGGATGACGCTCATACTCGCTGCGAGGCAGGCTGTTCGCGAAGAAATCTCGCCAGTCTCCGCAGGGCAACGCAATGCCCTGCGCGGCGGCAGGCTCCCGCAGCACGCCCTTCGGATCACGCCCCTGCGCTACGGCTTCCATGTCCCGGAAGTACTGCCGGCGAATCATCAAGATGCCCGCGTCGCTGGCGGCCAGGTTTTCGCGGGTACGGTCTGCGATGCGCCCCTGTCCGCACCAGGCGATGATGTCCTGGTTGATCACGTGCGAGCTGATCCATTTTCCGGTCTGGGGATCCGTGACCGGCGCGTGCCAGGTCGGAATACTCTCCTGGACATAGGGCTCGGCTTCGCGGGGCACGCGTATATACGACCAGGTCACATTGAGCGTATTTTCGTCGTCGATGGGCACCCGCCACTCGAAGTGATCCCCGAGGAAGAATCCGTTGGGCCAGAGGCAGACACGACCAGCCGTCCAGAGCGGATGCGATTCGTCAGTATCCTCGGTCACACGGCGATAGATGAAGCCGTGCGCGAATTCCTCGAACGCCACCTTGAGATGCGCCGGTGCATAATCGCGCTCACCGCGCAGGCGACGTCCCCAGTTGGCGTGCATCCACTCGAAATGCAGTGGATCGATGGAATTTTCCTGAGTCTGCAGCCAGTTGCAGGGCACGTTCGCGAATGCCACCTGCACGAAGCCATTGCGCCAGTGGAACGGTTCCCAATCCGGAAGCTGAGGCGCCGGTTGAGGACCGAGATAGGCCCACAGCAAGCCGGCGCACGCACGGACTTCATAGGCCTTCAGCCTGATCCGCTCGCGCATGGTGCCCTGCGGCGCCACCAGGTCCTGGTAAGGCTGCGCGACGCACCGGCCGCCATGATCGTATTGCCAGCCGTGATAGTTGCAGCGCAGACCGTGTTCCTCGACAAAGCCGTATGCCAGGTCGGCGCCGCGATGCGCGCAGTAGCGCTCCATCAGGCCGTAGTGTCCGCCCATGTCCTTGTAAAGAACCAGTTCCTCGCCAAGCAGGCGCACGGGCTTGATCGTCTCGCGCTCGAGTTCGTCAATGCCGGCGATCGGGTGCCAGTGCCGGCGCATCAACTCGCCCATCGGCGTGCCTGGCCCAACCTCGGTGAGCTGGCGATTCTGTTCTTCGGTAAGCATGATGATTTCGCTCGTAGTTGTGACTGGACGACGTCTGGATCAACGCGATTTGTCGACGTGGCGCACGGCGCGAAAGTAGTGGAACGCCGCCCATAAGAGGAGCAAGCTCATAGCGAGCATCGCGTAGCGCAGACCTCTCGACGAGGCATCCGCACAGGCATGCGCGAGCGGCGAGTTCGCCACCGCCCCGAACGCACCATGAGCGCCATGCGGGATCCGGCAAACCTTCGAATAATCACCGTCCGTGAACAGATGCGTGGCAATGCGATCGCTAAGGAATCCAATGAAAGTCGGACCTCCACCCTGGCCGATGAAGTTCATCATCAGAAATACGAACGCCGAAGTCGTGGCGCGCATGCGCGGCGCAACGAGGCCGTGGATCGCAGCGAATGTCGGGCCGTTCCAGGAGCTCAGCAGGATCGTGGCGACAAACAGCAACGCCGCCGCGATATGCCAGTCGGACTGCATGAACGCGAGGGAGACTGGGACGAGCCCAAGCAGCGTGCCCCAGGCCGGCACCCAGGCGTACCAGCGCTTGTCGCTGGCTCCGGCCCTGTCGGCAATCCATCCGCCGAGCGTCGTGCCGATCGCGCCCCCAACGCCGATTGTGAGACCAAACGTCATGCCGGCCTGCGCTGCATTCAGGCCGAATTCACGCGTCAGATACGCAGGAATGAACAGGTTGATGCCGTACTGGGCAAACGCACCGACTACCGTTCCCAGCAGCAGTTGCACGAACAACGGGCTACGCAAGAGGATCGCAGCGATGGTGCCCAACGAGGCATTGCGCTGTGCTTCGACGGTGGAAATTCGGTCCATGGCACCTCGTTCGGGCTCGCGCAGGCTGAGGTACGCAATGACGGCGAGGATCAGGCCCGGCACGCCGACGACCCAGAAGGCCGGACGCCAGCCGAAATGCTGTGCAATCATGCCCCCGCCGATCGCGCCCCCGATCGCGCCCAGGGGAGGACCGAGCGCATAGATGGCCATGGCGGTGGCGCGGCGTCCCTCGGGGAACTCGTCCGAGATCAGCGAATGCGCCGTGGGCGTGCTGCCAGCTTCACCGATACCGACGCCAAGCCGGTACAGCAGCAACTGCGCGAAATTGCCCGCCATGCCGCACAGCACGGTCATCACCGACCATGCCGCAATCGACAGGGATATCAGCGTAACGCGGCTCATCCGGTCGGCGAGCCGGGCCATCGGGATGCCCAGCGTCGCGTAGAACAGCGAGAAAGCGAGGCCGCCCAGAACCCCAATCTGCAGGTCGCTCAGGTTCATGTCGACCTTGATCGACTGCCCTACCACAGCGATGAAAATGCGATCGATGAAACTCGATGCGTAGATAAGGCTCAACATCAACAGGAGCCATGCACGATACCTCGATCCGCTCTTGACCCCAACAGCGGGCAGTGCTTTTCCGACGTTTTCCATGAACCCGTCGCCTCCAGGCGTCAATGGCGGGCACACAAACAAGCCAGCCTGAACTACCTCACGTGTCAGATAGGATACCTAAAAAAATGCGCCGGATTCCAGGCTCTCATTCCCTTCACCGGCGCGTCGCGAAAACGTCAGAAGAGGTGGCGGATACCGACCTGCACAGCCAGCTGGTTGGCCGTGGTCGAGGCGTTGTTGCCGAACAGCGAGCCGCCCGGGCCCGGCACCGAGTACGGCGTCGAGACAAGGAAGTTGTCCGCGAACTTCTGGCCCGCGAAGGCGTGCTGCAAGACACCGAACACATAGACGTCGGTGCGCTTCGAGAGCCGATAGTCCACGCCCGCCGTGTAGAGGTCGTACTTGCCGAGCTTGTGCTGGTCCACGTACGTGAAGCCACCCCCCACCGTCAGCGCCGGTCCGAACCGGTAGCTCGTCCCCAGTTCATAGGCGCTCACGGTCACCACGCCGCGCGGGCTGTGCGAAGCATTGGTGTAGGTGTACACGCCGTTGATCGACCACGCATCGGTCAGGCTATACATGCCGCCCGCCGCGATCGTATAGATCGATTGCGCATTGAGCGCGACCTGCGCCATCGTGCCCACGCCGCGCGCCGCGTTGCCGCCTTGCGTCTTCGTGTACGTGAGCGACCCCGAGTAAGGCGCGTTGAACGTGCCGGTCGGGCTGAACTTCACGCCCGCGCTAATCACGCGCGGGTTGCCCGTCGGCGTGCCCGCGAAGGCGCCCGGAATGTTGCTGAAGCCGTACATCACGCCCGCCGTGACGCCGTGCCAGGTCGGCGTTTCGTAGCGCACCATGTTGCTCACCGGCTCGCCCGCGAGACGGTCGATGTCGTAAGCACCGTGGAACGCGTAGGACGGCGCGAACTGCGAGACGTTGGTGTAGTAAGAGACGTAGTCGTAGATGAAATCGTAATCGTAGCCGGCGATCAGCGTACCGAACGTCGTGCTCTGCAGCCCCACGAAAGCGCGGCGCCCGAAGAGCGCGCCGCCGTGGCTCGCGGTGCCCGTGTTCAGCGAAAAGCCGTTCTCCAGGGTGAAGATCGTCTTCAGGCCGCCGCCGAGATCCTCGACGCCGCGCAGGCCCCAGCGCGATGCCTGGTTGATGCCGTCATCGAGCTTGACTAGCGAGTGGCCGCCCGCGTTGTTCACATAGGTGAGGCCATCGCTGATGATCCCGTACAGCGTCACACTGCTTTGCGCGTGCGCGCCTCCCGCGATTGCGGCCGCTATCGCGCCCGCCAATACCTTCTTCTTCACTTGACGATCTCCGTGTGTTGCGGGCGTTGGCGCCCGCCTTTTTATTGCCGGTCTATTTCCGTCGGCTGCCGACGGCTTCGAACTACTTGCTGCGAGAAAGATGACGTGAGGCGAGAAAGTAATGCGCGGCGGACCACAGCAGCACCACGCTCACGGCCAGCATCGCGTAACGAATGCCGTAGGCCGAGGCGTCGTGGCACGCCGCCGCGAACGGCCCCTGCACCGCCGCTGCCGCGCCATGCGGACCGTGCGGGCCGCCCGCCGCGCAAACCAGCTTGAACTGGCCCTGCGTGAAGAAGCGCGAGGCAAGCCGGTCGCTCAGGAATCCTACGGTTGTGGGGCCGAGGCCCTGGCCCACGAGATTCATGAGCAGAAACACGCAGGCCGATGCCGTGGCGCGCATGCGCGGTTCGACGATGCCGTGCACGACTGCGAAGGTCGGGCCGTTCCACATGCTCAGCATGACGGTGGCGATGAAGATCAGCGTCACGGCGGCGGGCCATTCCCCCAGCGTGAAGGCGAACGCGACGAGCGGGAAGCCAATCGCCGTGCCGAGCGCCGGCACCCAGGCATACCAGCGGCGGTTGCCCGCGCCCAGCGAGTCGGCGAGCAGGCCGCCGAGCATGTTGCCGACAATGCCGCCCACGCCGATCATGAGGCCGAAGATCAGGCCGGCTTGCGCGAAGCTGAGGCCATACACGCGGTTGAGGTAAACCGGGATGAACAGGTTGATGCCGTACTGCGCGAATCCGCCGATCACGGTGCCGAGCAGCATCTGCACGAACGCGCGGCTGCCGAACAGGACCTTGAGCACCTCGCGCAGCGGCGGTACCGCAGCCGCGGCGTGCATGCCGCCCTCCTCCGCCCCGCCGCGCTTCGGTTCGCGCAGCGTGATCCAGGCGAGCAGGCCAAAGATGAGCCCCGGCAGGCCGACCACGAAGAACACCGGGCGCCAGCCCATGTGCTGGACCATCAGGCCACCGCCGAGCGCACCGGCGAGCACGCCGATGGGCGGCCCGAGCGCATAGATGGAGAGCGCGCTTGCGCGGCGGCGCGGGCCGAACTGATCGGAAATCAGCGAGTGCGCGGTAGGCGTGCTGCCCGCTTCGCCAATGCCGACGCCAAGGCGGTACAGAAGCAACTGCCAATAGGCGCCGGCCGTGCCGCACAGCGCCGTCATGATCGACCACGCGCCAATCGAAAGCGCGATCAGCGCGACGCGATTGAACCGCTCCGCAATGCGCGCGATCGGCAGGCCGAGCAGCGAATAGAAGATGGAGAACGCAAGCCCGTTGAGCAGACCCAGCTGCAGATCGCTCAGGTTCAGATCGATCTTCATCGCCTGACCCACGACGGCGATGATGATGCGGTCGACGAAACTCGATGCGTAGATCAAAACGAGAAGCAGCAGGAACCAGCTGCGATACCAGCCGGCTTCAGACCTGGCTCCCACGTTCTGGGCGGTCAGTTCCTTCATTTGTGGTGTCTCCGAGGTGAGCGTCAGGTAGCAGGTCGCTCGCCGTTTGTATGCCACAAAGCGTCTGTGGGATTTTTAAAGGATTCTCTAGCATAACTTTTGGGCGCGCAAGAATAACTCGCGCCAAAGTCATCATCGTTTTCACTTAGGGAAACTCGTCTGATCAATGTGCCCGCTGGACACGGGACGCGTCATGCCGGGCGCGAATGCCCGCGGGCCAATGCGATTGCGGCGGCGGAGCCGTCGAAGTGGCCGCCGATGGGACCGGCCACGCAAGCAGATGGGATGATTAGATGCAGGATACATCGATTCGTTGCTCACGCAACGAATTTGCTTTGCCCGAAACGAGGAAGCGTCGTGGCATATCGAGGGCCGGGCTCTGTTTTTATTTGATTGAAAGACACGCCCAAGCCTTGTGAAAGAGGAGATACAGTTCGGCCCCCACCGGGACCGCGCCCAACCCGGCTCACACGGCCGGGTCGATGGGCGACGGCGGCGCGCCGCGCGCCTCGATCGCCTCGCCCGCCAGCAGGCACAAGTCCTCGCGGAAGTGCCCCGCCACGATTTGCACGCCCACCGGCACGTCCCTCACCATGCCCGTCGAAATTCGTGACGCTCGATTCCTGGTCGGTCGTAGCGAGCTTGTTGCTGCCGACCGTAACGGTCAGTCCGCTCGTCCCGAGGCCCGAGGTTTTCTCCTGATACGTGCTCGACGATTGCATGGTGTTCTGCGTCGCCTCGACCTTGCAAGGGAGAGGACCTTCGTACCATATTCGACGAAGTGTTTCGAGCGGATCGGACGAAGCGAGGGAAATCATCGTGAACAGGCCTGGGAACTTAATCCAATCCTGATCATTCCGGCCCAGGCACCTTACTGGCACTGCAAGACGACAACGCCACCAATCCCCTCCTTGTTCGGCAACGTGGCCGAGTAACCGACGGCAACCAGCGGCTGCGTCGCGTCGTGCCCCACGACAACCGACTGAACGGACAACTGCCCGGTCGTCGAAATGCCATTCAACGGTGACTGCGAGTTCGTCAGCGCATACTGGGTACCCGCCAGATTGATCGGCAGGCTCAGATTGTTCAGCGAGCGTGTGGCGAGATCAAGCGTAGCCGTCGCCGTTCCGAGCGTACCGATTGCCGCGCTATCATCGCTCGCCACCGTGTCGGCGATCAGTTGGGTACATGCGAGCGCGCCGCTCGTCGCGGACAACGACAGCGGCGTGCCGACCGCATAGTGAACGCCCTGCGCGAACGTATAGGTATTGCCGTCCGTATCCATGGCCTGATTCCAACGGCCAATCGCGACATCACTACCGACGCCCTGAATTTCCGTCACCGCACCCTTGGCAAGCCCAAGGCAGTCGGTCGCCGCAGCCGATGACGCAAGCGTGGTAAAAGCACCACCTGTCTGTTGAACCTGGCTCGATGCGGGCGCATTCGATACGGTCATGTACCTGTTCTTCGAATACGCTGCCGGCAAAGTCGGCACAACAACCACAGCCAGTTGACCGTTGTTCGCCGCCACCTGCGGGGCCGATCCCGAATAGGTAAAGTTCCCGTCCGGTCGGCACGCCGTCTGGGCCGAAGCTTGCGGTGCCGAGGCTCCGCCAGGGGCGGAGGCTGCTGACGCCGCTCCGTCTGTAGCGGCATTCGGGCCGCTCCCGTTACCGCCACCGCATGCAGCCAGCAGTACGGAGGCAGTCATCAAAACCGCGAGCAATTTACTCTTTCCCATCGTTGTTATCTCCTTAAGGTTGCTGAACCGTTCATCAGAATTGCGCCGTCACTTGAAAACCGAGCGTTACGCGCGGCGCAGGAAAGCCGGACGGCGCATGGATCGGCGTACCTGCGAACACGTCGTAGCTATACGCGCCGAGCCGCGTCGGTACCGTACCCTTAACGCCGATAGCCGCGCCCGCGAGTTGTGTACCGGCGAGAATAGAAGTCGCAGGACCCCACAGGTGACCGTAGTCGATACCCGCATAGAGAACCTGTCCTGACTGCCCGAGCGGATACTGGAGCTCGTTGCGCCAGTAGAAGCCTTTTTCCGCCGCGAGCATCGTTTGACCGCTAAATCCGCGCACCGTATAGCGGCTACCAATCGTCAGGTCGTCGATATAGTTGAGCTCGTCGTTCGTGAACTGGCCGTGGACGGTTCCGACGTAGCGAAGCGTCTACCCAGCGACCGCGAACGGAACCGAGAGGTTCGCGTCGAGCGTCGCCATGTGAAAGTAATACGTTGGGCCGCTTGTCGAATTCGGCATCGCGCCGAACGCGCCGATTCCCTGGCGATAGGCGAGCGTACCGTCGAACTGGGCCGCGCCGAAGTAATGGCGGTTCGTCAGCCCGACCTCGATGAACGTGTTGTCCCGGTGCTGTTGAGGTATTTCGGTATCCTCGATAAAGCTCGCACCCCATCGCTTGATAAGCTGGAACTCGACACCCGACTTGTCGCTCTGACTGCGATAGAAAACCCGCTCCAGTTTCAGGCCCGCCGTCTGCGCGTTGCCGCTCGATACGAATGTCTGGTTTACCCCGGCGATCTGCTGATGGTAGGTGTTCGTATAGCCGAAAAGTGTGCCGGTCCAGTAGCCCCAGGGAACCGAATACGAGGCATTCCAGCCGTGCGTACCGAGGGAGTGGTTGCCGAACTGAAGATCCTGGTTGTAGCCGCCCGAGAGTACGTCGTTCAGGCCAAGGAGGTTATACAGAGCAAGCGAGACATTGCCAAGGTATCGCCCCGTCTCGTCGGTCCCCGAGTTGTCCGCCGAGACGACGAGTGACCACGGCTTTGTACGCTTGACGGTCACGACGACGTCGCTCTCACCGGGCAAGGTGCCGGGTGCGATCTGCATGGCCGCATCCTGGTTCGGTACGCGCTTCATCTGCTCGAGGCCCTGCTCAAGGTCGCGCAACTGGAGTACGTCGCCGTCGCGCGTTGGGAACGCGGTCTTGAGGGTGCCGCGCGTATCAGCGTCGGCGAACTTCAGATCGCGGATAACGCCCGGTACGAGGGCGAACTTGAGCGTCCCCTTTGAGAGATCCTGCGCCGGCAGGAGAACCCGCGTCGTGACATAGCCACGGCTCAGGATGACGCCTTGCAAACCCTTGGTCAGAAGATCGAGGCCCTGTTCGCCGACGCATTGCCCCTCGTAGTGCCGTAGCCAGTCGTGCAGGAATGCGAACGGGTCCATCGGCAACGCGGACGCGCCTTTCGCCCGGCTCATCTCGGGCAGCGTGTCGGGCACCTCAACGTCGAACGTATCGATACGAAAGCATGGCGTCTCGACGGGCAGTGCGGGGTACCCCCCTGCTGCGGGCGCCATCGAGCGGACAACGGGCGCGGCGACGGCCGCCTCGCGCTGCTGCGCGTCGCGGCGCTGCTCCACCTGCTGTTGCTGTTCGGCGTTTGTTCGAGCAGCTACGTCTGGAGGGACTTGCGCGTGGACGGCGAGAGGGACGAGAACCGCGAGCGGAAAGCCCGTAAGTATCTTTTTATTTTCCATTACTTATTAAATTGAACGCCCCAGAAAAAGAAGCGGGACGTTGAGCGAGGGGGGCCGATAGCGCGCGACGCCCCTTCGTATCTGGTCCTAAAAATAGGACTGGTTGACGAGATGGCGATTCTGGATTATCGAGCGTCCAGTGTAAAAACAGCGAAGTCGCCGGGGAAATCCCTTTTGGCTGAAACGATATGCTCGATCAATAGCTTCGCAATTTCAGCTTCCTCAGATCTTGCCAATCCAACTAGTCGTTTGACTGACGAGGCTATCAGATCGATACCGGATCACTATCGGATGAATCTGAATTTTTGTTAATCTGACAGTATTTGATGATTTTGGTCACTCATTTAATGCGTGCTGGATTATTTCTCCGCCTCCCCGACGAGGCTGGCGACCAGCAGCAAGGCCAGGACCGCCGCACGAACGGCACGCTGTTGTGGTGGCAGGATGGCCCCTGTCGGGAGTATCGCGAGGCGCAACAGGTGAGCGAGGTAGCGCGCGTCGGTCTCATCGCCACTGTGCTTGAGCCCATCGTATTTCTTGATCGCGGTGGTGTTGGCCAGATGAACCACGATGCCGGCAGCCTGCAGGCCGTCGACAAGCCAGTACCCGTTATACGTCGATTCGACAACGACGCCAGCCAGTTCGGCTTGCCACGGGGCAAGGAACGTCAGGATCCTGGCCAGCTCGTTCTGGCAGCCGCTTCTCGGCGACCACGCGGTCTGTTTCGTCGATCACGCTCACCACGCTGTTGTTAGAATGCAGGTCAATGCCGCTATAGTTCATGATGTCCTCCTTCCGGTTAAAGCGGTTTTGGCAAACTCACATTAACCCCGCCGCCCGTCAGGGCAGCGGTGGGAGGCCTGCTAGATGATTTTCAACCGACTCGCCGAACTCTTCGGGTGGGACGACCCGCCGTGACCGCTCCCAACCCGGCTCACACGGCCGGGTCGATGGGAGACGGCGGCGCGCCTCGATCGCCTCGCCCGCCAGCAGACACAAGTCCTCGCGGAAGTGCCCCGCCACGATCCGCACGCCCACCGGCGCGTCACTCACCGTGCCCGTCGAAACGACGAGCCCCGGCCATGGCCGGCAAAACTCGCCGATACGCCCACCCAGCCGCCCCCGTCTCTCACTCCAGATAACATTCGTGCTGGAAGAAATTGAGGTGCCGCAGCCGCTTGATCTGGGTGTCGTGAACCGGATGCTCGCTAGTGACGCCGGAATAGGGAAAGCGCGTGCCCGCGACAAAGGCCACAGCAATGATCAGTTCACGCCGTGCAGCATCGAAATCAACGCCTTGCACGTACCACGGTGCCTTGATTCCCAAGGCGGCTTCAAACAGTCGGGGCTGGCTCATCGTTTCTCGTTCTCTCGCAGGGCTCGCGCCCGTACTTGACCCGCATCTTCCTCGGGTTAACTACGCGAACCCGCTATCTTTTCTCGATTTGATCGAGCACCGATTGAATCGCCTTCATCAAACTTTCCACTCGTGCCCGCGATGCTCCAATACGAGTCTCGAACTCGAATATGTCGATACCGTTGCAGAGCTCGTTAAGAGCTGCGTTGAGTACAAGCAGCTCGTCGTGCTGAAGCTCGATCTCAGCATCCTCATTGACTCTCCTGATCTTCATAGCCATCTCAAATTATCGAAGTAGGTCTTCCCGTTCGTCGGCTTAAACGCAGTTCCGCCGTCCGCTGCATTCGGGTTCCGGATGACGACGATACCCGTACGAGCGCCCGTTGCTCAGCTGCTTCGTCGCCGAAGGGTTGTTCAGTATGCTCTCGACCTGACCCGCGACTGCTGCTGGGTCGTGATCGAACCGCCAAACTCATTTTGGTCAATCACGTGCTTATCGAATGCGTGCCCATTTGCAATCTGCTCCGCTGCCAGTTGGCTATTCCGACGTGTACCGTTAGCCGCATTTGCCGCACTTTATCGACGATGACCCCATCGCCCTTGCCGGCCGCCTGATTACCTTCATGCCCTGGACGCAGACCGCCGATATCTGGCTGCAACGCGCGGGCTTCATGCCCACTCAGCGCATGCACTTCGCCTTCGATTACCGCAACCGCTGCCTGACCATTTCGCCATGGCGCGAGTAGCACGCCTCCGGATGCACCACGCGCATGAAGTAGCTCCACGCATACGACTGCGCCACACCCACCGCCGTGCCCCCAGGCTCATGCCTGCCTTCGGCCACCGACACCACATCCCGCATGAAGCACTTCAGAATTGCCTCCGGCGTGGTCTGCTCACGCTCGCACAGCGCCACGAACTCCGCAATCATTTCAACCTGCATGGTGTTTCTCCTGTGTTGGCAGCAGTGCAAGTCTCCCGATCACCTTCGCAGTAGGTCCGGCACTTACCCCGTCAAGGCCGCGCAACGCGCGCCCGAAGGGCCTGGCCTTGACGGACGCTGGTGTTAGACGCTCGGTCATGCGGTGCAAGACGACATGGCGGCTTGCACCGCATGACGAACCGCGCTTCGGGGTTTTCGTGTCGTTGATTTCCGCCGTCAGGCGGCTAATGAGGGAGCTCCCCGGGGGCGGACGGGGAGGAGGCTGCGAGCACGGAGCGGAGGCCCACAGGGCCGCAGCCCGAGCGCAGCAGACTCCGGGCGGGCGGGGCCCTTCGTTATTGCGCGCAGCGCACTGGCTTTGTCTTTTTCGTATTCCAGGCCCCTGGCCGCAACGCGGCCACTGACTCCCCCTGCGCAGCACCAGCCGGGCCGGGGGCGCAAGACATAACGTCAATTGGCAACGACACCGCCGGCCGTTGCTAATTTCCCGGCGTTATGTTGAATCGGCTGATGACCGGCAGCCCGCAGGGATGACGGGCAGCAGACGATTTACCCCCGGCCCCTCCAGGTCCTCCGGCCGCAGGCCGCTGGATCTTCCTTGCCTTCGGGGCGACAGCCCCGCACTGTCTGCTTTCACACCGCCTGCACCTGGCCATTCGGCCTATTGTTACCCCGACAGCCTCGCCATACAATTAATCTGCATTCCCAGGTAAAAGGAGTCTCCCGCGCCGTAAACGAAGCGCGGGCCGCATGGGCGCCAACCCATACGACCCGCTGACCACCATCAACTCGCACCAGGAGTCGATCATGGCTGACGCCAATCATAAAGCACGTCCGTCCCGCACGAAACCCCACACCCGCACCAGCGCCAGACCCGTCCTCGGCAGCTCGCCCGATCACGGCACCACGCCCGATCTTCAGCAACCCTGCATGCCCTGGATGCAGCTCGCCGATATCTGGCTCGGACTCGCCGGCTTCTCACCCGGACAGCGCGTGTTCTTCTCCTTCGATTACCGCAACAGCTGTCTCTCCATCACACCCGACCACGGCTGAATCGGCTCGCCCGTAACAACAGACCCGGCTGCGGTCGGGTCTCGTTTCAGGTGCACACCGGTTCATTGGGCCAGCTTCGGAAACTGCTTCAATGGTGAGAAATCAACCTTCCATATATCGAGCTCGTAGAGATCACCATGCTCGTCCAAGTTGATGGCAACCATAATCGGTATGCCATCGCTATCGATGAATTCCTTTTCGACCAACTGCATGCCAAGCCGGCGAGGCCTCTCATCGGAGGCGCAAAAACGCAGGCTCCCCATTCCACCATCGTTCATTTCTTCAACACGAGCGCTAACAAGAGAACCGAGAAGCTGCGCTCCCTGAGGCTTCCCTACGATCAGCGCAATTAGGAGCGCCTTTTCATCATCTTTCAACGATCTTACGGTGCCCATGTTCATCTCGGTGGTGTAATTCGCCCAACGTTAATCGTGCCGTTGGGGAGCTTGTAGGCACTGTAGTTGAAGGTCGTCCCATTCACAACGACTGTGCCTGTGTACTGCCCCTGAGGTAACGATGTTCCAATATTGTTGAGGTCACCTGTCACGGCATTTTGAACTGCGGTTGCATCATAGCCGCCGCTGATAACGTGACGGAAAGTATGGCTGCTCTGATTGTCGTTGGCCCCGAACTGAATGTTTGGATTACCCTCTGTTGCCGTGTTTGTGGCAACAAACTCCGTGTGCCTAGCTGCAGGTGATCACGTCAGTACATCATTCAACCTTCCGTGCAACGCACGCACGCGCGCTATCAGATCTGGCGGCAGCTTCCCATCAACCAACAAATTTGCTAGTCGCGCCCTCATCATCATAAAAATCTCTGTTCCGGTTTCCCCCTCCTCCATTGCTCCCAAGATGTCGGACCCGTAAGCAGGAAATCCGGCATTTTTTAGCACGTCGGCGAGTGCTCTTGCTTCACCGTAATAGTCGTATGCATTCATAGGGGTTCAATGCGTGCTGAACGATTTCATTTGTACGCCGCCCGATGGGACCACAACTTCAATTCCCCCTCCCGGGTTTGCTCCCACGGCAGGCGCGGGACGCGTCACGAAGACCGTACCCGGCTTAACTGTAGCTGTTTCAACGAAGTTCGAGTTCGAGACATTCTCAGCAGGTATCCCGTAGCGTTCCGCATAGCCTGGTGAAGATGGATTTTCGAGAGACCAAAACTGTGCTTCTGCCGCTTGGCTCTTTCCCATCGTGCCGATTCGGTACAGCGTAGCACCTTGTTCAACCTGCGTGCGCGCTCCGATTGCAGCGGCGTCGGTGCTCTGAAGCGCATCGCCATATGGTGTGGCCACAGCACGCGGAATGCTGTTTGTGGCAACAAATCTTCATCCCGGCGTTGACGAGGGTTCGCTGTTCTCGTTTCCCAGAGACCCGAGCTCGACGTGGAGCTACCTGAGCGGTATGAACTCAATCCGCACGCCTGCCCCTAGCTCCTGCTTAAGAAGCGTAGCGAGCTCGGCACCGCGCGTATTGTGTCGTTTTCGGTCGTCTTCAGAATTGAACCCAGAGTCCGGCGGATAGTCGTCGGAGAACGTCTGTTGGAACTCGTCATTCCACTCATCCAGTTGAGCAAGCAGATGAGGCGACACGTGAAGGTCTGACGGCTTCACATACCCTATCTCGTCAACGTCAGGATTGAAGATAGGGGGAGCGCCATAAACCGCGCCCAATCGAAATGTCTTCATTTCAAAGGTTTCCATGTGCTAACTGGGTTGGCACGAACGATGAACCCATTTGAGCTCACTCCGACCGAGATGTATTTCGGGGTTCCGCCATACGTGATTTGATATACGGGCGCAGAACCATTAGTTCCGACCAGCGTGCCTTGTGTAACAGCCTCCATGACAACAGAAGGGATGTCGGACTGAGCAATGCCCTTGTTCGCAAAGTCGACACCATGTCCTTCGATGATATGTAAGACCTGCACTCGACGAACCAGTCTCAAGAAAGACCACCTTGCCGTCCGGCGTCGTTCCGGTCGCAAGGACGTTCTGCGGGGTAAATTTCACGCCGTTCGCCGCAAGTGTATCTAGATCCGCTTGGCTGACCGACGTGTTTGTGGCTTTACGGGATTCTGACCCGCCCACCGACGTTATGACATAGTCAACCAGCCCCTTGACATGATCCGGGATGATGGCCGTTATCCAGTCGCCAATCGTCCTGGCGTCCGGCAGCGGCGTCCGGCAGCGGCGTCACCAGCGGCCCAGCCTTGGCACTTGGATCAAGCTGCGTAGCCGGATCGGCGATTACGCCATCCCCCTTGCTCGCCGTCTCACCCTTGAATCCCGGCAGCTTGAATCCTGTCAGCCACGCGGGGTTGCCATCTGCGGCATGGGAGGCGGAGCGGTCTGATTGTTCTCCACTTCAATAGCACTTCCGGGTCACCTAGACGATCGTCGGGCAAACAATATGTCGTAGCCCATACTCTCCTTCATGCTCACGTGGAAACCACCCGTAATCGTCGGATTCAATTACCCCTCCACAGAGGAAGCACTTATTTGGCCAGCCGCACTTGCGCCACTTAGCTATGACTTCGAAGGGTGCTCCAAGAGCGTGGGCTGTCCATTCCTTCTTGGAGAACCCCAGCATTTCAGCAACGGGAGGATCGGCGACGGTCAGGTTGTCCATGTACCAATCGTAAATTTTCTCAGCGTCATCAGTTGTCAGCCGCTTGGCATTCAGATCGTCAAGTAAATCGCGCTTTTCCATTTTCTTCACCGATTCAATCGTCGCCCAGGAACTGCCGGTTTATATAGCTCACCGGTTACAGGGTCCGCAGACCCTAAATGGCGGCCACGCTTGTCATAGACCTCAATGTCGTTGTGCGTGTAGTCCCACTCATAGAGCCGATCACCGTCGGTCTTAACACCATTCCCAGCGCCCCGCAACCCTTGCCATACTGGACTGTCCGCTTTGGCGGGATTTGCCTGTCGACCATCGCCACCGGTCGCCGTGAATACGTAATCAACCAGCCCCTTGACCTGATCCGGAATGATCGCTGTGATCCAGTCGCCAAGCTGCTTCGCATCCGGCATCGGATAGATCAACGACCCTGCCTTCGCGCTGTCGTCGAGTTGCGTCGCATTATCGACGATGGCCCCATCGCCCTTGCCCGCCGTCTCACCCTTGTACCCCGGTAGCTTGAGTAACCCTGCCAACCACGGTGGCGGCGGCGACGACATGGGAGGTGCCACCTGATTATTCTCGACTTCAATCTGCGCCGCGCCAGTTGCCGTGGCCGCATTGACCCCACCCGCAGCAGCAATGCCCGCGACCAGGCTGTTCACCAGATTTTCGCGCGCTTCACGATCAGCCGCCGACATATCGCTCGTCGGCCCCAGCAGCGACCCAAGCACGGAACTCGCCGCTGCGCCCATCGCACCGGCACCGCATGTCTGGCTGCTCGCCGCTGCACCCGCGCACCCCACGATGGCATGCAGGGCCGCGCGCGCCGTATCGCTGTCGAGTGAATCGGCAATCTGCTTGACCGCATTCGCACCCAGTTCCTGGACATAGGCCACGGTTGCCGCCTGCGCGAACTGGCCCACACCACCCGTCACGTTACCACCGGCCGCCACACTCAGCGCCGTCAGCACCTGGCGATACGAGCCGGAAGGTCCCCAGTCCGCATTGATCCGGTCCGCCTGCTGCTGCGCTGCAGCGCGCTGATCGGGCGTCAGATTCGGATCGTTGGCAACCCGCTTCGCCGCGTCGGCTTCCTTCGCGCGGTTGTTGACGAACGTCCCGACCTGATTCACGAACTGGCTCGTGATGTCGAACCCCGCCTCGATCTTGTCCTTGTCGAAGATCGGCGCAAGCGGATTTGCCGTGCTGCTGGTATCGCGACTGATCCCCGCGACAGCCTGGTCTGCGGTCTGGCCCGTCAACTGCTGCTGGGCGGCGCTGTCCGTGATCGTGATCGCGCCACCGCTGATTGCACTGTGCGTGGTTGAAGACGCATCGCCCGACGCAGCCAGCGCAACGGGGGGCGCCATCGTCAAACCGCCGCTGCCTGGCAGGGTCGTACCGGGCACGGGGTTGACGTTCGTCGCGGTTCCCGACGACGATTTGCCGATGTCGCCGCCATAACCACCACTTATCCCGACCGAGGAGCCGCTGTAGCTTGCCTGGTTCTGCACGTCCTTGTAGGTCAGGGTGCCGGTCGTCAGGCTGTTCGCTCCATTCGCAACCGCCGCATCGCTGCTCGAAATCACGCCGCCCGTGAGACCGGTATTGCCCTTGACGTTGATCTGGAAGCCGCCGTCGCCTGCCTGGATGCCGGACTGCTCCGTCACGCTGGCGTAGTTGCTGTTCAGCTTCTGCTGGTTGAAGTTAGCTGCGACGCTGGAACTGCCAGCGCAGATCGGCGGCACGCACACACTGACCGAGACGCCACCGCCCGTCTGCCTCGAATCGTAGTGGCTCGTATCCTGCAGGCTCTCGATATTCAGGTTGCCGCCCACCTTGGCGACGACCTGGGTACCCTGCGCATCAGCACCGATCAGATTCGTGTCCCCGCCAGACTGGAGCGTGAGCGTATTGCCTGCGCTTACGTGCGTATTCGTGTACGACGTGTCGCTGCCGTTGCCGTTGCCCTTCGACGCGGACGCGCCCGCCTGGAAGGATATGCCGTTCTGCTGGCCGAACCCGAACGTGACGCCAACCGAACCGCTGGAACTGCTGTTGGTGCTTTTCTGGCTATCCGAATTCTGTGCGGCCTGCAGGTTGATGCCGCCATCCGCGAGCAGTGCGGCGTTGTTGCCAGCCTTCAGGTTACTGCCAATAACGTTGATGTTGCTGTCGGCACCCGCGCCGGAAGCCGCGATGGTCAGGTTATTCCCAGCCGCCACGGTGCTGCCCGCTGCGGTCGTTGAAGTCGCGGTCGAACTGCTGTTGCTGTGACTCGTGCCGAGCGACACGTTGATGCCGACACCGCCAAGCTGCGACGGGTTGCTTGCCACCGCATCGTAGGCGTTCTTTCCGGCAAGTCCGGTCGTTGCGGCGGCCAGTGCATCCAGTCGCACATCCCCCTTCGTCTGCTGCACGTCCTTGCGCATCTGGTTGGCAGTCTGCACGGCTGCAATCCTTGCCTTCGGGGCGACAGCCCCGCACTGCCTGCTTTCACACCACTCATACCTGGCCATCCGGCCTATTGTTACCCCGACAGCCTCGCCTTACAATTAATCTGTATTCCCAGGTAAAAGGAGTCTCCCGCGCCGTAAACGAAGCGCGGGCCGCATGGGTTGCAGCCCATACGACCCGCTGACCACCATCAACTCGCAACAGGAGTCGATCATGGCTGACGCCAATCATAAAGCACGTCCGTCTCGCACGAAACCCCACGCTCATACGTGCGCCAGACCAGTCCTCGGCAACTCGCCCGATTGCGGACCCACGCCCGACCTTCAGCAACCCTACATGCCCTGGATGCAGCTCGCCGACATCTGGCTCGGATGCGCTGGCTTCTCCCCCGGACAGCGTGTGTTCCTCTCCTTCGATTACCGCAACAACTGTCTCTCCATCACGCCCGACCACGGCTGAATCCAATCGCACATAGCAACAAACCCGGCTGCGGCCGGGTTCGTCCTACTGCTGCTGTCCGGGCAATAACCGGCACACGCCTATCCTGCTGCCATCGACAGTCGACGCATCGAACGCGAACTTTGACTGGCTACCACCAACGATCAAACCGCACAAACTGATTTTTCACGTGCGCCAAGGTATCCTCATCAATCGGTGAACGAAAGGCAGCCGTGGCAACGGCTCCCGTTACACCTGCCTTCCTCATCTCCCACGAAATCGCCGGCTTTCCAGAAACCGCCCCAAGCCGCAAAGTAAAGTGGCCGCCCATGTCGACGAGTTGGGCTTCCCCATCATCAGCGCTGTTCAAACCAGCGACAAACGTGTCCCAAACAGAGCAGTCAAACCACACGCTCCCTCGATATTCAAGGCTGTGTCCAAACTGCTGCACATCGATCACGATCTGCATTCGCATCGACGGCACGTGTTCGTCTGTCTCGACAACATCAAGGTACAAACGGAATGGCTTTTCGATCTTGATTTCCATGTCCCGATATTACTTGCCGGTGGGTAAAGCATGGATGAGAGCAGGAAGCTGCCCAGGCTGCCGTGGCGGTGCAAATTTCAATTCCCAACCGCCAACGTTGATCAATTGATTGTAAGGCATGCCACCTTGAGTCGCAGTATTCACCGCGCTCTGCAAGCTCGAAAGCTGCTGCTGCGTCGTTAGCTGAACCACACCGGGGGGATTGTTGTTCGCCACCATCTGCGCATATTCGGCCATGTGCTCCGTCGCGTTCCCGTGCACCCAAACGCTTTGCCCGTTCGGCAGAGACATTTCAAAAGATTGTGGGATGACGGACCCAGGATAATTAGGCTGCGTTGCGGTAATCGAGTCCCAAACTGTCCCGGTAGCTCCACTGTTTGTGGCAAGAAATTACAGCGCTAAGCCGCGTTAGCCTTTCAGACGTCGACTCTCGCGATTTGTCACCTGTTAAGGACTTGGGGATACCAACGATGATCCATCAGTTCGTAAGGCTCCAAGTAGCGCGAGAAGGTGTGTCGGTCGCGAGTGGCTATAGACGCATCGTGCGATTCGCTAGGTTCATTCCACTCTGATTCACAGTCCTCACAGAGGACGAAGAGCGAGTGACCGTCCTTCTCGGAAGCCACAAGAACTCTTCCCTGCCCGCATACTGGGCATGTTTCGTTGACAACAGCGTAGTGTACGTAGGTCATGGCTAAGGTGCCTTCGGCAAAGGTAGACCATTGCCAGGGAATGCGGTAATGACTTGATTCGTTCCATGCACCGTAATGATGGTCACGGAATTCAGGTTCTGTCGTTGCCCAGTGTAGCCTCCGGCATATCCTGAGTTTGGACGTGGCACAACGTAAATGTCGGTGCCGCCGTTGGTTACAGGTTGGATGCCAGTTTGCTGAACAGTATTCCATGCGTCGTTCACTGTCGACACTGGATTACCATAGAAAACACCTTGGTTCGGCTTATTCAGATTGAGATCGCCATGCTGATCGACAACGTGATCGGCACGCGTTTCACCCGATTTGCTGACGATCGACCAGTCCAACCCCTGCCCAGAGTTGTTTGTGGCTTTACGGGAGTCCGACCCGCCCACCGACGTTATGACATAGTCAACCAGCCCCTTGACCTGATCCGGGATGATGGCCGTTATCCAGTCGCCAATCGTCCTGGCGTCCGGCAGCGGCGTCACCAGCGGCCCCGCCTTCGCCGAGGGGTCCAGCTCGGTGGCATTATCGACGATGACCCCATCGCCCTTGCCCGCCGTTTCCCCCTTGTACCCCGGCAACTTGAATCCAGCAAGCCACGGCGGCGGCGACGCCATCGGCGCAACCTGATTGCTCTCCACCTCAACCTGCGCAGCCCCCGTCGCCGTCGCCGCATTCAACCCGCCCGCAGCCGCAATGCCCGCGACCAGGCTGTTCACCAGATTCTCGCGCGCTTCGCGATCAGCCGCCGACATATCGCTCGTCGGCCCCAGCAGCGATCCAAGCACGGAACTCGCCGCGGCGCCCATCGCACCCGCGCCGCATGCCTGGCTGCTCGCCGCTGCACCCGCGCACCCCACGATGGCATGCAGGGCCGCGCGCGCCGTATCGCTGTCGAGCGAATCGGCAATCTGCTTGACCGCATTCGCACCCAGTTCCTGGACATAGGCCACGGTTGCCGCCTGCGCGAACTGGCCCACGCCACCCGTCACGTTACCACCGGCCGCCACACTCAGCGCCGTCAGCACCTGGCGATACGAGCCGGAAGGTCCCCATTCGGCGTTCAACTGGTCCGCCTGCTGCTGCGCTGCAGCGCGCTGATCGGGCGTCAGATTCGGATCGTTGGCAACCCGCTTCGCCGCGTCGGCTTCCTTCGCGCGGTTGTTGACGAACGTCCCGACCTGATTCACGAACTGGCTCGTGATGTCGAACCCCGCCTCGATCTTGTCCTTGTCGAAGATCGGCGCAAGCGGATTTGCCGTGCTGCTGGTATCGCGACTGATCCCCGCGACAGCCTGGTCTGCGGTCTGGCCCGTCAACTGCTGCTGGGCGGCGCTGTCCGTGATCGTGATCGCGCCACCGCTGATTGCACTGTGCGTGGTTGAAGACGCATCGCCCGACGCAGCCAGCGCAACGGGGGGCGCCATCGTCAAACCGCCGCTGCCTGGCAGGGTCGTACCGGGCACGGGGTTGACGTTCGTCGCGGTTCCCGACGACGATTTGCCGATGTCGCCGCCATAACCACCACTTATCCCGACCGAGGAGCCGCTGTAGCTTGCCTGGTTCTGCACGTCCTTGTAGGTCAGGGTGCCGGTCGTCAGGCTGTTCGCTCCATTCGCAACCGCCGCATCGCTGCTCGAAATCACGCCGCCCGTGAGACCGGTATTGCCCTTGACGTTGATCTGGAAGCCGCCGTCGCCTGCCTGGATGCCGGACTGCTCCGTCACGCTGGCGTAGTTGCTGTTCAGCTTCTGCTGGTTGAAGTTAGCTGCGACGCTGGAACTGCCAGCGCAGATCGGCGGCACGCACACACTGACCGAGACGCCACCGCCCGTCTGCCTCGAATCGTAGTGGCTCGTATCCTGCAGGCTCTCGATATTCAGGTTGCCGCCCACCTTGGCGACGACCTGGGTACCCTGCGCATCAGCACCGATCAGATTCGTGTCCCCGCCAGACTGGAGCGTGAGCGTATTGCCTGCGCTTACGTGCGTATTCGTGTACGACGTGTCGCTGCCGTTGCCGTTGCCCTTCGACGCGGACGCGCCCGCCTGGAAGGATATGCCGTTCTGCTGGCCGAACCCGAACGTGACGCCAACCGAACCGCTGGAACTGCTGTTGGTGCTTTTCTGGCTATCCGAATTCTGTGCGGCCTGCAGGTTGATGCCGCCATCCGCGAGCAGTGCGGCGTTGTTGCCAGCCTTCAGGTTACTGCCAATAACGTTGATGTTGCTGTCGGCACCCGCGCCGGAAGCCGCGATGGTCAGGTTATTCCCAGCCGCCACGGTGCTGCCCGCTGCGGTCGTTGAAGTCGCGGTCGAACTGCTGTTGCTGTGACTCGTGCCGAGCGACACGTTGATGCCGACACCGCCAAGCTGCGACGGGTTGCTTGCCACCGCATCGTAGGCGTTCTTTCCGGCAAGTCCGGTCGTTGCGGCGGCCAGTGCATCCAGTCGCACATCCCCCTTCGTCTGCTGCACGTCCTTGCGCATCTGGTTGGCAGTCTGCACGGCTGCAATGACAGGGCTGCTGATTCCGGCGGTAATCCCCGTCTGACTGAACGACTGCTGCTCGTTCTGCGTCGCGGTGTTCTGCGCTGCATCGATCGTCACGGTCTTGCCAGCCAGACCGAGGTTGTTGCCCGCGTAGAGCGAACTGCCCGTTACGTGAACATCATTGCCTGCCGACACGCTCAGGTTGCCGTTGATCGCCCCCACCATGCTGCCGTTGTTCGTGACCTGTGTTGCCTGCTGGGCGTCGGTGGTCTTGCGCACACCGATTGAATACCCCTGCAGGCCGCCGTCAAGCTGGTTCAGCGGATTCAGCCCCGACAGGAAACCATACTCGCGCTTCTCGTAGGAGCTCTGCGAATTCTGCGTATCCTGGGAGGTCGTAATGTTCACGTTGCCCGCAGCCGCGAGGCTCACGTCATTCGTGCCGACGACATTACTACCCTGGATCGCCAGATCCTTGCCCGATTTGACCTGCACGGTATCGCCCGACACGGTGCTCGCGACCCCAATGTTGGCCTGGGTGGCCCGCGAAGCATCCGTCGTGGAACCGCTCACGAAGCTGCCGCGCTTCGATTGCGATGAAATATAGCTGTCGTGTTCCTCGCGGGCCTCGTTGATTGTCGTGGTGCCGGTGGATGCGACGGATGCCCTGCCCGCTCCCGTATCCACACCGTTGACCATGCCCGCCGTGAGCGATGAGCCGGTCAGGGTGACGTTGCCCTTTGAGGCATCCGTACTGATCGCGCCAAGCGCGGCGTTGCCGCCTGCCGTGAAAGTGGTGCCGGCCGCCTGTTCGTCGTAGCTCCCGTCCACTTGCTTGCGCGTCCTGTTGTCCGTCGCAACGTTGTCATACTTCGCGGTGTTCGTGGCGGCTGTTGCCGTGAGGTTGCCGCCAGCGACAGCGGCGAGGTCGCCTCCGGCCTTTACCTGCGCGCCCGTGAACGTCATGTTGTTGCCGCTCTGCAGCCCGAGGCTGCCGCCCGCCGAAATCGCGCTTGTTTCGTTGGTGACGCTGCTTGCTTCCCAGTGATGATTCGCATTCTTCTCGACCGACTGCGATACGTCGGACTGCACGGTATTGACTGTCATGTCATGACCGGCGCTGATCGATGCATTGCCGCCCGCCGAAATGTTCGCGCCGTGGACCAGCAGGTCATGGCCCGCGCCGACCAGCATGTCCCCCGTCGAGGCGATGGTGCCCTGTGCACCCAGCAGTGTCTGCGATACCTTGCTGTCGCCCACGGCCGAACTGACACCGTTCGCCTGTACGAGCGTGGTGTTGATAATGTCGTTACCCGCGAGCACCGCCACGCGGTTGCCCGTAATCTGGCCTGATGCATTGACTACGTCATTCGTCGCCGAAACGACCGTCGTGCCGTTTGCGCCGCTGCTGCCGATTGCGCCACCACGGTTCACGATGTCCGTCGCGCTGATGACCGTCTGCGTGCCGCCCTTGATGACGCCCGAGTTGACGGCGCTGCCGGTAGCGTGAATCTCGACATCATCTGCGGCGATCAGCGCGCCGGTCGGCTGCAGGTCATTCGCATGTGTGTGGGCCAGATAAACGACGGGAGCAAGCACCTGCTGCGTGGTGCCGTCCGGCAAGGTCACGGTCTGGTTGACGAGCCACACGATATCGCTCGTCAGCGCGTCCATCTGCGCGGCGGTGAGCGCCATGCCAGGTTCGAGGTTGAATTCCTTCGCGACGCTCACGCCGCTGGTCATCAGCGACCGATACTCGTCCAGGTTGTCGGTGTAGCCCTGCAGGTACACGCGGCCTGTGAGTTGCGTGATCTGGTCGCGCACCATCTGCTCTTCATACAGGCCGTCGCCGAGGCGCTTTTCGACGCTCTGCGGGTTCAGGCCAAGCTGGCCGAGCATGTAGTCGCTCGAAATGAAGCGCTTATAGCTCGTGAAGCGCGGATCGGTCGCGATCAGCCAGGACGCGCCGGGAGCAGTATTGAAATGGTACAGCCCGCTCTTCGGCAGGGTAATGTTCAACGCGCCCGTCGCTCCTGCGACCGACTGCGGCGCATTGATGGTTTGGGTCTGCCCCGTCGCGAGATTGACGGTCTGCCTGCTGCCGCCCGCAATGCTTCCTGCACCGCCATTCGCGCCGAGCGTGCCCCCGGTAGCCCCCGTCGCCGAGTTTGCCGCCGCGACGTTTGTGTTGTTGATATTCGTCGCGTTGATCTGCACCGCGTTGTTCGCGATGATCGTGCCGCCCGTGCCGCCAATGACGACCGGTGCGAGCAGGATGGACGGCTCGGTGACCGGGCCGACATCGCGCGTGGTGTCCTCGTTCCACGCATAGGTCGAAACGATATCCTGCTTCTGGTACTGGTAGAGCGTCTGGCCCAGGTTGTTGACAGCCGTCCCGCCGTAGCTGCCGCTCGCGGATGGATCGAGCGTGCCCGCCTGCGTGGTGCTGCCGATCTGGATTGAGCCGCCTGCGGCAATTGCGCTGTAGGCGTTGTTCACCGTGCCGACATTGGCGAGCGTCATGGTTCCGCCCGCGAGAAGCTGGGCCTGCTGCGCCGGCGTGCCGGTTACCTGATCCTGACTGGTGGTCGTCGTGGTGTCGCGCGCGATCTCGACGCGCTGATAGCCGTTGTGCGCATCGCTGCGGGAAGCATATTCGCTGGACGGCAGGTAGTTGATGTTGGGATTGTAGGCGTCCCAGTAGTTGATCGAAATCGAGCCATCGGCGTTATTCGTGAGCGTGTTGTACCAGATCGTCTGCGGCTGGCCATTGATGTCGACCACCACAAAACTGTTCGTCGCGCTCGCACCCGAAGATACCGAGACCACGTCTGACGCGCTGTAGGTCGCGTTTCGCGGCACCTTGTAGCCGTAATCCCAGACCGCCTGTGTGCAGGAACTGTGGCCGTCGGAGTTCCCCGTCGCGCAGGCGATGTACTTCTGGCGCTTGGTCTGGTGGACGGTTTCGACATCCGTCTGCACCGTGCTCACGGTCGGCGTGGGGCGCGTGTTGTTCAGCGTCTGCGTGGCGACCTCGATGTTGCCCTGGGCCTCGATCGTGGACTGGTCATTCGTCACCGAGTTCGAACGGTTCGCAAGCAGCCCGTTTGCGTCACGGGTCGCATCGGCGGCGATGTTGATGTCGCCCAGGCTGAACATGTTCGCGCCGCCCGTGTTCGAGATGTCCCCTGGCGAATACAGGTCCAGTTCGCTTGCGGCAGCCATGATTGCGGCCGTGCCCTGGTTGGCGATGGACTGGCTCGCGTTGACCGTCACCGTGTTGCCAATCACCGTCGCGGTATTGGCGAGCGTCGCGCTGTGCGTCGTTACCGAATCGCCTTCGATGCGGCCTTCGTTGGTGATGGCGCTTTGCGCGTTGACCGTCGTGTTTGACGAATTGAGGTCCGCGCCAGCCTGGTTATCGACGTTTGCAGCATTCACGGTCAGCGCATTCACCGCGCCAAGCGTTCCTTGATTCACGAAATTGCCCGCCGTCGTGAACGTCAGATCGTGGTTGGCCTGGATCTGGTTCGCGGCATCATTCGTATAGTCGCCATTGATGGTCACGGTGCCGTCATTGCCCGCGATGATGCGCCCGTCGCCGGTCAGCGTGTTCGTCGTCACGCTCAGGTTCTGGTCGCTGCCAATCGCGCCGTTCTGGTTCGCGAGCGTCCCGGTGGTGATCACGACGCTGCCGCCGCTGCCCTGGTCATTGCCTATGCGGCCTGCGGTGTCATCGAGCGACGCGGTATTCAGCCTGACCGCCCCGTTGCCGTGAATCGAGCCGCCAGCATTGATGACCGCCGCGTTCGGGCCGTTGAGCGTGAGGTTGTTCGCGCCAGAAAGCGCCCCATTCGTGTTGTCGGCGAGCTGCGCGATGTTCAGCGTCAGGTCGTGGCCCGACAGGACCTGCGCGCCGTTCGTGTTCGAGAGCGTCTGCGCGGTTACCGTCACGTCGCCGTTGCCGCCGATTGTGCCTGCGCCCGCAACGCCGCCCGCGTTGCTGTTCGTAATGGCGCTGGCGCTGACGGTGGTCGCGCCCGTGCCGGTATTCGCGATGCGCCCGTTCGTGGTGTCAAGGGTCGAGCCCGACACGCTGAGCGTACTGGTCGTGCCGTCCGCCTCGATCTGACCGCCCGTGTCGTCAATCGCGCCTTGCGCCGTTACCGCGACGTTGCCGTTGCCCTGGATTGCGCCTGCGCGGTTGCCGAGCGTGCTGCCCGACTGGACCGACAGCGCGCCGCCTGCGACAACCGTACCGGCGGAATTCTCGATGCTGCCGCCAGAAACCGACACATCGCCGTTCCCGCCGATCAGGCCGTTGACGGTGTTCGTCAGCGCGCCCGTTGCCGCGACGCTCGTTGCGCCCGTGCCGCCGTTGGCGATGGTGCCCGCGTCGTTGGCAATCGATTGTGCCGCCACCCCCAGTGTGCTGTTCGCCTGGATCGTGCCTTGTGCGTTGTTCAGCACTCCGGTGTCCGTCAGCGATACCGCCTGCGCGCCGACATAGCCGCCCGCACTGTTGTCGAGCGATGCAACGTTCAATGTGGCCGAAGATTGCCCCGCGAGCGTGCCCCCGCGATTCGATGCCGCGCCCGCGTGGATGTCGAGCGCGCCGTTCGTCGCGATCTTCCCGGCGTTGTTCGACAACGATTCCGTATTGACTGACAGGGTGCCCGTGCCAGCATTGGCGATCGTGCCATGGTCGTTGACAATGGAAGCGGGCGAGAGCGTCAGGTCTGCGGCATTGGTCTGGAAGGCGCCCCCTGTATTGTCGAGCGTGCCCGATACATCGACCGTCGTCGCGTTCATGCCCGTCTGCGTGATGCTGCCGCCGCGGTTGATGAGGTTCGTCGCGTGCAACGCGATCTGGGTGGCAGTTATCGTGCCGTTGCTGTCATCGATCGTTGGAGCCGAGAGCGTGGCGAGCTGACCGGCTGCGATGCTGCCGGAATTGCCCAGCGTCGTGCCTGCGGACAGGCTGACATTACCGTTGGCCGCCAGCGTGCCGCTGCTGAACAGCGTCTGCACGGCGCTCGCGATCAGCGTCTGCACAGCCGTAACCGAACCGGCGTTCGCAAGCTGGCCCGCCTGCACGGTCACGCTGCCATTGCCGCCGATTGTGCCCGCTCCGGTGCCGTCCACGCCGTTGTTGAGCAGGCCGGTTGTCGTCAGGCTCAGACCGTCCGTGTTGAGCGAGGCAATGCGCCCGCCGCTGTTTTCGAGCGAACCTGCATGCAACGACTGCGCCCCCGCCGCCTGCATCGTGCCGTCCTGGTTGTTCACCGCGCCCGCAACATTCGCCGTCAGCGCGCCGCCCGACACGATCTGGCCGCTGCGGTTCGACAGCGCGCCCGCCGTGATCGTTTGCGCGCCGCCCGACGAGAGGGCACCGCCACCATTCGTGAGCGTGCCCGTGGTGGTTGCGTTGAGCGTGCCGCCCGCCGTCGTGGTGGCACCCGCGAGATTCAGGTCACCACTGTTCGCGGCAAGGGTCAACGCGCCTTTCGCTGACGTGCTGCTGCCCGCTAGATTCAGCGACGCGCCCTGGATCGTTGCATTGCCACCCGCTGCGTTGCGCCCGGTTGCCGATACCGCACCCGTCGCATTGACCGACAGGTCACCCGTATTCGCGATAGTGCCGTCGCTGTTCACGCCCGCGCCGAGCGTACCGGTCGACGCGATGCTGCCCGCGTTGATGGACGTGTTTTGTTGTGCTGCAATCGTACCGCTGTTGGTGACTGCCCCCGGCGTGCCAATGGCGGTATTTTGCTGGCCGTATATCGTCCCCGTATTGGTCACGCTCGCCGCATTGATGCCGACCGTACCGCTCGCCTGGACCGTGCCGGACTGCACTAGCTGACCAGCAGAAGTCAGTGTAAGGTCGCCTGCCTGTGCGGCAATTGACCCGGCATTGGCGACCCCGACACCATTCTCCGTGCCAACCAGAATGATGCGCCCCGAGTACATGCCGCCGAGCTGCGAGACGTCGATAGAGACGCCCGGAACTGTGCCGGTACCCGCGATTGGCGTCGGATTGAGGCTCGCGTAATCGATGCTGTTCGAGCCAGTTACGACGTGCAACGTATTACCGTATATCGCGGCGTTGGCTTGTACCGCGCGAGACAGGAGGTCGACCTCGTCGATATTCGAGGCGTTCAACCCCGCGCCCTGAACAGTAATGGAACCCTGGGTAACGTTAAACCCGGTGAGGTTGCCACTACCGTCGATGATCGGGTTGCCCGTCGTTAAAATACCTTTCGACGTATTGATAAAGCCGCCGCCGTCAACGACCAGGCCCGATGAATTTGCGATCACGACAGCGGCAGTTTTAGCGCCTGCGACCTCGACGTAACCTCGCAGTAAGGATGGATTGTTACTGTTAACCTGATTAACAATTATTTTCGCGGCATCGTTCGCCCCGAAATTTGGATTTCCGTTAATCTGCCCGGCGAGTTGAGTCGACGTTATAATGGACGAGTTGTTCAACACCGTGCCGCCAGAACCCACGTCGAATTGCGAATAAGTGTTAAGTGATACACCAGCCCCCGACGGCTTGTTAACGTTCACCTGCGGGAGCCCGTTTGCAGTATTAATCACGTTTGGCGCGTGCGCGCCGGACGGTACGATCTGCGCATCCGCGAGCGCGGGAGCGAGCCCGAAAAGCGCGAGCGCTGCAAATACCGCGTGACGCATTGCGAAAAGCGTAATCGGTCGCATCGCAGACGATGCGCCGGTTTCTCCCTGACCTGATTTTCCGTGAGCGATGGCCGTTTCAGAAGCGGCGACCAGCATACCCCTGAGCTTCTTAAAAACAAGCCGGTAACATCGGTTATTCATTGCTTGTACCCGTAGTGCTGAATGAAGCCCCGCGCGGCGCGTTTTCCAATTGTTTTACGACGACGCAGGGCAATAACAGCAGATCGAGCGCCGTTATGCGCTTCGCTTTAAGCGTGTGGCTGACGAGACTATCAGAGCGACGCCGAGATCACTATCGGATAAATCTGAATTTTTGTTAATCTGACAGTATTTGATGATTTTGGTCACTCATTTAATGCGTGTTGAATTATTTCTCCGCCTCCCCGTCGTAAAGAGTCCTCAGTATTTGAGATAAATGACGCTCGAACGGTGCATCGTTACGTCGCATAAAGATTGCCGCCCCGACGAGGCAGGCGACCAGCAGCAAGGCTACGACCGCCGCAGCGGCGGCCAATATCGCGGTAATTTCGTCCGGGACGGCAGATCGCCTTCGTCCCGCTCGATACGCTGATCCCGAGCGCGATCAATCCGCGCCTGCATGACAAGGCGAACGTCGCGCGTATCGCGGCCTCCATCGCCGAGTGGGGCTTTACGAATCCCGTACTCGCCGACGCGCAGGGCTCGTTGCCGTCGCGTGCTCGGCGTACGCAAGCTCTACGCGGCAGGACAGACGATACGGCTGCCCGACAGTACGCCCATCCCTGAGGGGACAATTCCCGTTATCGACTGCACGGGCTGGAGCGACACGCAGCGTCGCGCCTACCTGATCGCCGACAACGGACTCGCCGAACTCTCCTCGTGGGACGCCCCACCGGGACCGCGCCCGACCCGGCTCACATGGCCGGGTCGATGGGCGACGGCGGCGCGCCACGCGCCTCGATCGCCTCGCCCGCCAGCAGGCACAAGTCTTCGCGGAAGTGCCCCGCCACGATCTGCACGCCCACCGGCACGTCCCTCACCATGCCCGTCGAAACGACGAGCCCCGGCAAGCCCATGGCCGGCAACGCACGCATGGTCAACTGCGCATCCCATACCCGACGGAAACCCGCCGCGCCTTGCCGGTCGAGGTCGTCGGCGAACGGCAGTTCGCCGGAAACCGGCAGCAGCAGCACGGGGTACTGCGACAGGAACAGGCGCCATTCGCGCGTGAGCGTCGTGCGCCGCACGAGCGACTTGACCACCGCGTTGTCGGGCATCGCCGCGACCTTGGCGCGCATGCCGTCCACCACGGCCTGCGCGCCCGGATCGCCGTCGCGCGCCACGGCTTCGGCGAGCGCGGGGAAGCCGTCGCCAAGCCACAGGCGCTCCTGCACCTCGGCGGCGTCGCGCAGCAGCGGCACGTCGTCGATCTGCTCGACGCGCCAGCCCGCGTCCGCGAGTCGGCGGCCGGCGTCGAGCAACGCGTCCTCCACCTCCTTTGCGACGGTCATGCCGCCAGGGCGCAGACAGAGCGCCGCGCGCAGCGGCGTTTCGGGGCCGGTCAGCGGCGCCGGCACCCACCAGGGGTCGCGCAGGTCGGGCGCCGCGAGCGCGGCGAGCGCCACGCGCAGGTCCTCGACCGTGCGCGCGATCGGGCCCGCGCCCGACATCAGCTGCGCGCCGATCGGCCGCTCGGGCGACGACGCATTGAACGCCGGCACGCGCCCGAAGCTGGGCCGCAGGCCGTGCACGCCGCACGCATACGCCGGATAGCGGACCGAGCCGCCAATGTCCGTGCCGAGCGCGACATGCCCGATGCCGGCCGTCACCGCCGCCGCAGCGCCACCGCTCGAGCCGCCCGGCGTGAGCGACGGATTGCGCGGGTTGCGCGTGTGTCCGTGGATCTGGTTGCTCGTGAACCAGCGCAGCGCGAAGGTCGGCGAGTTGGTGCGCCCAAGCAGCACGGCGCCCGCGCGCACGAGATTTTCGACGGCCGGGCTGTTGACCTGCGCGATCAGATCCTTCTGCAGGGGCGTGCCGTTCGTCGTGGCGAAACCCGCCTGGTCGACATTGATCTTCGTGGTGACGGGCACCCCCGCCAGCGGACCCGCGTCCTCGCCGCGGGCGATGGCGGCGTCGATCCTGTCGGCCTGTTCGTAGACCCACTCGGGCCGATAGTCGATCACCGCGTTGATGAGCGGGTTGACGGCCTCGAGCCGATCGAGCGCGGCCTTCGCGGCCTCGCGTGCCGACACTTCGCGCGCGCGAACGCGCTTGGCGAGTGCGGTTGCCGATAAACGCCATAGTTCAGTCACGATCCCTCCGTTCAATGGTCGGATTGAGAGTGGGTGTTCACGCGCTTGCAGAAAACGTTTCGATGCGCCGCCTGTCGCGCAGGACCGCCAGTGCGAGCGCCGCTAGCCCGCACGCCGCGATGAGGGCGAGCAGCGCTTCCCTGCCGCCGTGGACGAGCACCCAGCCGCCGACGCCCGGAAACCCGAACGCGCCGATGAAATACGCCGCGACGAACCACGTGAGCGCGGCGCGGCGATGCGCGGCAACGGAATCGTTGACGGCCTGGAGCTGGACGATCGGATACGCGAGCCCGTATCCCGTACCCAGCAGCAGCGCCGACGCCGATTGGAACAGTACGTGAAACGGCACGACGAACATGGCCGCGCTGCCCAGCACCATCATGGCGAGCAGCAGTTTCGTCGCGGTTCCGGGGCGCATCTTGACGACGACGCGCGCAAGCAGCCAGCGCGTCGCGATGACCGTCACCGTATAGACGCTGAAGAAAGTGGTCGGTTTCGCCCCGGTGCCTTGCACGAGCGACATCTGGAACGTCATCAGGCCCGAGAACACGCAGCCGCCCAGCGCGATGATGACGATGGGATAGACCGCGCGCGTGCGGACGATCGCGCCCAGCTTCGAGAACCATGAATCCGGCGCGGGCGATTCATGTGTTGACTCGCGCCCGCGCACTTGCGGCGCGATCCGGCCGAAGATTTCGAGCATCACGGCCGCGATCACGCACAGGCCGCCGATTGCGCACAGCACGCCGCCGAGCGGCATGCGCCAGAACCGGATGGCGAATCCGGCGAGCGCCGGGCTGCCGCCGATGCCCGTCATCTGCATGGTGGCGAAGCGCAGGAACCACGGGCCGCGCTCGGCATCGCTTGTGCGCTCGGCGAGCGCGAGAGGCGCCGCGAGGCAGAATGCGCCCCAGCCGAAGCCCACCAGGAACCCCGGCACGACGTCGAATGCGCTCACGCGCTCGATGAGCGCGAAGCTCGCCACGCCAGCGCCTACGCAGAGCGCCGCGAGCGCGGACATGCGCGCCGCACCGACATGCTGGGCGACCCATCCCGTGAGCGACACGCCCGCGAAGGTGCCGAGCGCGGCGCCCGCCAGCGCCACGCCGGTATGGATGTCGGTTCCGCCGATGGCTCTCACGTGCATGGAGAAGAGGAACGTCGCGCCATAGCCCGCCGATGCGAGCAGGACGCCGACGAGCATGAAGACGGCACTGAATGGGCGCACGGCGGGACTTCCGGACGATGGCGGAAGTGCCCAGATTATCAGTCCCTGTACCGAGCGCTGCATTGAGGTGCTCCTCGCGTGCGATGAAAGTGCATGCGGCCGTTGTCACGACATCACTGCGCGTCGTGCTGCGCATGCTCCGCAGCGTCGATGATCGCGTCGGCGACCGCCTTCGGCTGGCTCAGGAGCGAGACGTGGCTACCGTTCACGCGTGTCACCTTCGCGCCGATATGCGTGGCCATCGACGCCTGGAGCGCCGGGTCGATCATGCGGTCGCGCGCGGTCACAACGAACCAGGAAGGCTTGTCGTGCCACGCGGCCTGCGTGACCGGCTGCGACAGACAGCCGCCGAACCACGGCCCTTGCGTGGCCGCCACGATGCGCTGCTGCGCGGGCGGCAGGTCGGGCGCGAAGTCGGCGCGGATCGCCTTGTCGGAGAGCGTCAGGAAGCCCGCCGAGTCCTTCCGCAATTCGCCGGCCCACGGCGCCGGCGGCTGACCCTGCGTGATATCGGCGATCGACTGACCGTTGTCGGGCGCAAAGGCCGCCACGTACACGAGCGACTTCACCTTCTCGTCGTTACCCGCCTCGCTGATCACGACGCCCGCCCACGAATGGCCGACCAGCACGACCGGGCCTTTCTGCTGGTCGATCACGCGCTTCGTCGCGGCGGTGTCGTCGGCGAGCGAGCTGAGCGGGTTCTGCACGGCCACGACGTGCAGGCCGCGCGCTTCGAGCAGCGGGATCACGCGGTTCCAGCTGGAGCCGTCGGCGAACGCGCCGTGCACGAGCACGACGTTCGTGCCTTTCAGGTCCTGCGGCGGCGCGGCGTGCGCGGGCTGCAACGCGAACATTCCGCCGATGAGCGCCATGGAAGTGAAAATCTGCTTGATCGTAGCCATCGTTTCGTTCTCTCTCGTTGTCGGGACGCGATTACGAATGCGCGTAGATCGGGCCGAGGCCGGGCACATCGTCCTGCGCGCCGCGCGCGGCGTGGGCGTCGCGATGCGTCGAGCCCGCTTCCGACGATGCGCCCACGACGCCGCCGTACGAAGACGAGGCGGCTTGCGAAGGGGCCTGGACTGCCTCCACGCGCGCCAGCGCCGCCTCGATGTTGCTCGGGTATTGCGTATAGTCGGCTGCCGGGTTGTAGCCCGCGTGCTGCAACTGGACGAGTTCCGCGCGCACCTGGGCACGCGTGACAGGCTCGTTCGACTGGGCGAAAGAGAGAGCCGGGGCGGCGGCGAGAGCAGCGAGGGCGAAGAGCTTGAGGGCTTTCATGACATTCTCCAGAAGTGAGGTGGACAGCAATTTGAATCAAGGCTGATTCGGTTCGGCGCTAGCGGTGTATCGAGCTGGCGTAGAGGTATTTGAACGCCGCGATGTATCTACCGTGTTTGCGTTCAGGGCGCATTTGCATCCGAACGTGTCCGACTCGTGGGCAGATACATTGCGCTACAAAAACCTCTCAGGCACCGAACCGTGCAGCGCAAAGCAAACGCTGCCGAAGGCACGGCGGCGTTGTCTGCTTCGGGCGGCGCGATGCGCCGCTCATCCGAACGTGAAGCTGTAGACGTGCACGCCCGGGTCGAGGAAGCGGATCTCGAAGGTGCGATCCTCGATGGAGCCGGACTGGCGCACGAGCTGATACAGCCGCGCGCGGGTGGCGATGCCGGTGCCGTCCGCGGCGACATCGGCGCCATGCGCGGCGCCAGGCGGCGCGCCATCGATGCGAATGCGAAAACGCACGGGCTTGCCGTCGTCGCCCGGCGCGAGCACCAGATGCAGGTCGCGCGCATGGAAGCGATAGACGATGCCCGCCTGCGCCGCGCCTGCCACGGCCGACTCGGCGCCCACGTTCCACTGGCCGCCGAACGCCCACTGGTTCAAGCCGAGCTGCGCAGGCAACGTGTAGGCCGCGGCCGTATCGGGCTGCACGCGCCGCGGGTTGGCGTTGCCCTGCGCCTCGCGATACCCCACATAGGTTTCGCCCGAGCCGATGTCGCGCGGGTCCGCGGGGGCCAGCGCGCCGCTCGCCTGCTGCTGCGCCTGCGTTGCAGCCGCGGGCATCGCGCGGCCGTTGTCCGCCAGCAGCTGCCGGATCGCCTGCTCCGCCTGCGCATAGTCGCCCTCGCCGAAGTGGTGATAGCGGACCCGGCCCTCCGCGTCGACGAGATAGAACGCCGGCCAGTACTGGTTGCCGAAGGCTTGCCAGATGCGGTAGTCGCTGTCGACGGCGACGGGATAGCGAATCTTCAAGTCCGCCAGCGCGCGCTCGACGTTGCCCGCGTCGTGCTCGAAGCCGAATTCAGGCGTGTGCACGCCGATCACCACGAGGCCGTCAGTGCGATAGCGGTCGGCCCACGTCTTCAGATACGGCAAGGTTCGCAAACAGTTGATGCACGAGTAGGTCCAGAAGTTGACCAGCACGACCTTGCCGCGCAGCGCGTCTGGCGTGAGCGGCGCGGAATTGAGCCACGCGTTCGCGCCATCGAGCGTTGGCAGGCGGCCTTCCACCGGCAGCGCGGATGCGGGGGTCGGCATCGATACGCGAACGATCGGGGCGCGTTGCGCGGAAGCCTGAGCCTTCGCCGTTCTCGCCGCGGCAGACGTCGCAAGCAAACCGACGAGGCGCGATTCGACGCCATTAGTCGGCGCGCCCGGCACGAACGCGAGCAGGCGCGTGTCCACGCCCAGCGCGATCGCGCCGACGGTGAGAAGCACGAGCGCGCCCAACGCGCGTCGCACGTGCTCGCCAAGTCCCAGCGAGCGCTTGAGCGCGGCCATTGCGCGCTGACCGAGGGCCGCCACCACCGCGAGCGAGCTGGCGGCGCCCAAGGCATAGCCCGCGAGCGCGGCCCACGTCTGCCAGGTCACGCCATGCCGGGCCGCGCCGGTGAGGACGAGGCCGAGGATCGGCCCGGCGCAGGGCGCCCAGAGGAGCCCCGTCGCCGCGCCGAGCAGCACGGCGGAGCCGATGCGGCGGGAGGCGCCATCGTCTTGCGAGCGCGTCATGAAACGGTCGGCGAGCGCCGTGAGCGGACCGGACAGACGCGTGGCCAGCGCGGGAAAGAGCAGCGCCGCGCCGAACACGGCGAAGAGCGCGAGCGCGATATAGCGTCCATACTGGCTCAACTGCGCGGCGCCGTTCAGCCCAGCGGCGCCAAGCCCCGTCAGCAGCGCGAACGTGAGCGCGAGGCCGAGCAGCAACGGCAGGCGGCCGGTCAGGAAAGGCTGATCGGAGCGCGCGAACACGAATGGCACGACCGGCAGGATGCACGGGCTCAGGACGGTGAACGCACCGCCCACAAACGCGATGACGATGAGTAACATGAGTTCGGTCTCCAGACGAATGTCGGCGGACTTGCCATGTGCGGTATTGCAGCGCGCTCATGTATCGCGGGCATGTCTGGAATGCGTGCTTCATGCATCGTCATGTGTCACACGGAGGCGCAGACAAGGACGGATACAAACCGGACGCTGCGCTCTCGCGTCCGCACGATTTGTATCTCTTCGTATCGCGCCGCGGCCGCGACACATTACGTTGCAACAGTGCCGCCGCCGGGACACGAGCCAGATACGCGGAAGCGTTCCAATACGCTCGTGGTCCACACACGGAGAACACCTCATGACCTCTCGTCTCAAGATTGCCGCTGTAGCAATCGGCCTCGCCGCCTCCGCCGGCCTTGCCGCGTACGCCTCAAGCGAAGAGCCGCCCGGCGGCTCGGCCGCGCTGCAAACGGGCGCGCAGGCTCCCGACTTCACCGGCATCAATACCTGGCTCAACAGCCCGCCGCTCGATCTGAAACAACTGCACGGCAAGGTGGTGCTCGTCGACTTCTGGACCTTCGACTGCATCAACTGCGTGCATACGATCCCGCACATCAAGGAACTGGATGCGCGTTATCGCGACAAGGGACTCGTGGTGGTGGGCGTGCATACGCCCGAGTATTCGTTCGAGCGCGACACCGCGAACCTGAAAAAAGCGATCCAGAAATACGGGATTACGTACCCGGTCGCTCAGGACAATGGTTATGCGACGTGGAATGCGTACGGCAACCAGTATTGGCCGGCCGTCTATCTCATCGACCAGAACGGCAAGCTCGTTTATACCCACTTCGGCGAGGGGAAATACGAGCAGACCGAGCAGAAGATTCGCAGCCTGCTTGGCATTCAGGACAAGCAAGGATAATGGCGTCGCGCCGCCGCCCGTTGGCAAGGGCGGCGGCGGTCGTCACCCCATGTGTTGCCGGCAGCAGCACTGCCATTCAAAGATGGCGCGTTTCGCGAGGCGGATTACCCCAATCGTTCGCGAGACCATTGGCGTATGAAATCGGTGCGTTCAAGGCCTCGTTCAAGTCGAAGTCGTCGATGCACATGATGTTCACGTTGACGTACGGGTGGCCCGTTCCATTCGGCATATCGATCCGGTCGAACACATGCACGCCGCAGTGTTTGCAGAACGGATGATGGGCGACCGGGTTTTTCCCCTCGTATTGCATCAGTGCGCTTTCGCCTTCGAGCAGAACGAATGCTTCCGGACGAACCTGGACGAGCCAGAGCCGCAACTTGCCGCAGAGGCTGCAATTGCATTTGCCCGTGCCCTTGCTGAAATCGATCAGGGCTTCGAACTTCACCGACTGGCAATGGCAACTTCCACGGTATGTCCGCTGCATGAGGTTCTCCTGATCCGTTTACACCCGGTTTTATGACGGTAGCTTGATTATGTCATCGATCGTGAATCAGGAGTCCTCTCATCACGCCCCTCTCACAGATGCGTGACCTGCAAAATCGCCTGCGCAAACTCCTTGGGCGCTTCCTGCGGAAGATTGTGGCCAATACCTCCGTCGATATTCCGGTGCAGATACTTGCCCGTAAACTTCTTCGCGTAAGCGGCGGGCGCCGGATGCGGCGCGCCATTGGCGTCGCCTTCGAGCGTGATGGTCGGCACCGTGATGGACGGCGCGGCGGCGAGACGCTGCTCGATGCTGTCGTACTTCGCTTCGCCCTGCACGAGCCCAAGCCGCCAGCGGTAGTTGGAAATCACGACCGCCACGTGGTCCGGATTCTGGAACGACGCGGCGCTGCGCTCGTAAGTGGCGTCGTCGAAGTTCCACTTTGGCGACGCGAGTTGCCAGATCAGTTTGTTGAAGGCGTCGCGATTCACGGCGTAGCCCTGCGCGCCGCGCTCGGTCGCGAAGTAGAACTGGTACCACCATTGCAACTCGGCCTGCGGCGGCAGCGGCTTGCGGTTGGCCTCCTGGCTGCCGATCAGATATCCGCTCACCGAAACGAGCCCTTTTACGCGCTCGGGCCACAGCGCCGCGATGATGTTCGCCGTCCGCGCGCCCCAATCGTAGCCGCCGAATATCGCCTGATCGATCTTCAGCGCATCCATGAGCGCGACGATATCGATCGCCGTGACGGCCTGCTGGCCGTTACGCGCCGTGTCGGCCGAAAGAAAGCGCGTGCTGCCATAGCCGCGCAGATACGGCACGATCACGCGATAACCCGATGCGGCAAGCATCGGCGCAACCTCGACATAGCTATAGATGTCGTACGGCCAGCCATGCAGCAGGAATACCACCGGCCCATGCTTCGGTCCCGCCTCGGCATAGCCCACGTTGAGCAGGCCCGCGTCGATCTGCTTGATCGCGCCGAACGATGCGCTACTGCCCGTGCGCGTGTTCCCTTCCGTGCCGCCTGACGACTGCGCGTGTGCGAGACCGCCGAATGCGAAGTCCGCGAGTGTGAGGCCTGCAAGCGAAGTGCCGAGAAGGCGACGACGCCGAACGTTGACCGGATCTGACATGACCACTTCTCCTTGTTGTGCATGCAGGCCGCGCCCTGACGGCTTGGCCTCGTTGATCCGCCAGCAAGCGCAAAGCGAGAGAATCGTTTTGAATCAGTCGAATCGCCTGAATCGCTCGATTGCGCGCTGGTGGCGGTGGGCAAAACGCCTCGGTGACTTTATACCTGAGCCGGGAAACCGCTTTGTATCCCAATGTGTCTCGTTCGGGCGCGGACACAAAGCGAATCAAAAAGCGTCTGCGCGATGCGAAGCGCAACAGGTTTGTATCGCCATGTATAGGCGCTGCGACGAGATACATACCCTTGCAAAACGCGGCGTTCATGAAACACGGCAGATACGTCCGGTGGTTGTAATGCATCAACGCCGGAACTTGCTGATGACCGGACGGATCAACCAAACCTTCTCTGGAGAACGCCATGAACGTATCGAAGCTCGCCCTCGCTTTCGCCGCCAGCGCCGCTTTTGTTGCAGCCGCGCCGGTTTTCGCAGCCATGCCCGCCCAGGCGAGCGCAGCGCAGGCCCCGGTTCAACAGACCCAAACCTGGACGCCTGCCAGCAACGCCGCAACCGCAAGAATCACGCGTGCACAGGTTCGTCAGGAACTGGTTCAGGCGCAGCACGACGGCCAGCTCGCCGCGATCCAGCAGCTGTATCGCGGCAGCTAATTCACGCCATCACGACATCCACCCTCAGGAGATAACCACCATGAATCAAGCAGAAAAAGTGCTGTACACCGGCAAGACTCACACCACCGGCGGCCGCGACGGCGCGGCGCGCAGCGACGACGGACGGCTCGACGTGAAGCTCTCGCCGCCCGGATCGAGTGCGCCGGGCACGAACCCGGAGCAGATGTTCGCGGCGGGCTGGTCGGCCTGCTTCATCGGCGCCATGGGCCGCGCGGCGAGCAAGATCGGCGCGAAGCTGCCCCGCGACGTGGCGGTGGACGCCGAAATCGACCTCATCAACAGCGACGACGCGTTCAAGCTGCGCGCGCGCCTGAATGTGCGCCTGCCCGGCATCGATCGCGAGACGGCGCAACGCATCGTCGAAGCCGCACATCAGCTGTGCCCGTATTCGAAGGCGACGCGCGGCAATATCGACGTCACGCTGGCAGTGATTGAAGCTTGAATGGCGGGCAGTAGAGAAAAAAGCGGGGATGGCTATTGGACGCCCCTATCGAGCCGATGATTGACTGGCTCGGTCCAACCGGTCATGCCCCGCGAATTGAACGCTCCGCTTGCGCCATCCGCAATCCTGGCAATCAAACACTGGATTCCTCTCGCTTCAACATTCGTCACGTGTACTTCCACATAGTCTGCGGTCAACCAGTCACGTCGACGGCGCACGTGGCTATCACACTGTGTGCTCGCACGCTCGCGCGATATCGAGGGTCTCGTGGTGGAATAATTCAGCAAGCGACTTGCGGTGCGTGACAATGAAAATTGCGGCATTCGGCAATCGTTCGGTCAGCAGATGATACAGATGCGCTTCGCTCTCGCTGTCGAGTGCACTCGTTGCTTCGTCGAGGAACACGTAGTCGGGCTTTTGTATCAGCACGCGCGCAGCAGCCAGCCGCTGTTGCTCGCCGGGAGAAAGAATGCGCCACCAGTTGGTGGACTCGTGCATTCGCTCGACGTAGTCCGCAAGCCGGCACAGATGCAGCGCCTCGCGGCATGCTGCGTCGCTGAAGCGGGTGTCCGGCGCCGGATACGTGAGCACACTCTTCAAGGTGCCAGCCGGCAGATAGCTCTGCTGCGGTATGAACATCGTGTGGGCGTTCACAGGTGCGTCGATCGAGCCGCTTCCGAACGGCCAGAGGCCAGCCAATGCGCGCAACAACGTGCTTTTCCCCGATCCGGATGGCCCGCGCACGAGCCAGCGCGATCCAGGTTTGACAGCAATGTCGCGCACGCTCGCGAGCGTCTCGCCGTTGGGCAGCGCAAGCGTGAGTTTGTGCGTGGTGAGCCGGCTCTCGTCGACGTAGTGCAAGTTGATGCCGCCATGCTCGGTAGCGGGCGACACGGATTCCTTCAGATGCGGTTGCTGCGCGACGCGCCTGAACTCGCACAGACGGTTGACCGTCGCGCGCCACTGCGCAAGCGTGTCGTAGTTGTTGATGAACCAGGAAAGCGATTCGCTGACCGAACCGAACGCATCGGCGATTTGCATCAATGTGCCGAAACTGAACACGCCCGCGAAATAACGAGGCGACGCCACCACGATCGGAAAGATGTCGGCAATCTGAGCGTAGAAGTTGAGCACAAAGCTGTAGCGCCGCGTGTACTTCATCACGCGCCACCAGTTGTCGCGGATACGGCCGAACAGATCCTGGGCGATGCGCTCCTCGGCCCGCATGCCGTCGTAGAAAGCGATCTGTTCGGCGTTTTCCCGCACACGGATCAGGCCGAACCGAAAATCCGCCTCGACGCGCTGCATCTGGTAGTTGATCGACACGAGCGGATGAGCGACCTTGTTCGTCAGAACCGAGCCGGCGATCGCATAGAAAATGGCTGCCCACAGCATGTAGCCAGGGATCTCGACGGGCGTGCCGCCCATCACGACTGCCAGCGCGCCCCCGGTGATCCATAGGACAGTCGAGAACCAGACAAGTGTCTCGAGCGTCGAGAGCAGGTCGAGTGTGAGCGAAAGTGTGGTGGTGGCGAGTGCCCCGAGATCGACGGCAATCCGCTGATCAGGATTGTCGGTGAGCCGGTCGCGCTCCATGCGGTAGAAGGTTTTGTCTGCCAGCCATTCCTCCAGATAGCGTGTGGTCAGCCACTGGCGCCACCGGAAACCGAGCATCTGGCGTAGATAGCGGTTGTAGACGGAAATCGCGACGAACGCGAACGCGAGCGCGCTGAAAACCAGCATCAGCTGCGGGAATTCGCGCACGTTCCTGCCTTCCAGCGCGTTATAGAAGTCGCGGTTCCACGTGTTCAATCGGGCGTCGATGCCGACCAGCAGCAGGTCGAGGACGATGATCGTGATCAGCAGGCCCCACGCGGTTCGGCGTTCCTCCGAGACCCAGTACGGCCTGATCAGGCTCCAGGCTGAGATACTGTCTGTTTCCCTGGGCGCAGCGCCAGAAGGTGGATTGCTCATGAGCGCCTCTTAACGCGCGATGAAAGCGGACCGGGTGCACGGGGTAATTGTCCGATTTATGCATGCACGGCGGTCTCGCTGCAGCGTTTGCGCGCGCGCTTTCGCGCCCGATCGGATGCATCCGGCGGACATGATGATTGTAGGGTGCGACCGTTCCGTCCGCCCATGCCCCTCGCGTTGCCGAACGCCGGGGTAGCGGCGACTATCTGAACTGGCCGAAGCGCCTGTCACCGAGCAGGGCCGCTATTCGCTATTGCGAGATCGACGGTCACACCAACCAGGGGCCAGGACGTTAGCTGTCAACCCGCATCACCAAGCCGGGTCTCCTGGGTTGGACTCTATGGTTCTTTCACCGCGCCGCGCCGCTTGCTGCTTTCCGGCTTGCTTCGCGCTTTCTCGCTTCGTGCCGCCGGCACCGCGTTAGCCGTGCGGCGCTTCCACGAGATTGCATGCCGCGCCACTGCGCCAGGCCTCCACGTTGCTCAGCGTAGTCTGCGCGATCTCGCTCATCGCCTCGCGCGTGAAAAACGCCTGGTGGGACGTGACGATCACGTTCGGAAACATCAAGAGTCGCGCGAGCACGTCGTCCTGCAATGGCGCATCCGAGTGGTCCTCGAAGAACAGGCCACCCTCTTCCTCGTAGACATCGAGGCCGAGATGGCCCAACTGGCCGCTCTTGAGCGCGTCAACGAGCGCGCGGCTTTCCACGAGCCCGCCGCGGCCGGTGTTGATGAGCATGGCGCCGCGCTTCATTTTCGCGAGCGCCTCGCGATTGATCAAATGACGGGTCGCGGGCAGGAGCGGGCAATGAAGACTGACCACGTCTGATTGCGCAAGCAGGGTATCGAGCGGGACGTAACGCGCGCCGAGCGCAAGCAGGTCGGCGGCCGGCGTGCCCGGATCGTGCGCGAGCACCTGCATGCCGAATCCCGCCATGATGCGGGCGAAACAGCGGCCTATGATGCCCGTGCCGATCACGCCGACGGTCTTGCCATACAGGTCGAAACCCAGCAGCCCGGTCAGCGAGAAGTCGCCTTCGCGCGTACGCGAGACGGCGCGCGGCAACTTGCGGTTCAGCGCGAGGATCAGCCCGACGGCATGCTCGGCCACGGCATGCGGCGAATAGGCGGGCACTCGCACTATCGTCATGCCAAGGCGTTGCGCCGCCGCAAGATCGACATGATTGAAGCCCGCCGAACGCAGTGCGACGAGGCGCGTGCCGCCCTTGTGGAGGCGCTCGAGCGTGGCGGCATCGACCGTATCGTTCACGAACGGGCACACCACGTCGTAGCCGTCGGCGAGGACGGCGGTATCGGCATCGAGATGCGATTCCTGGAAGTGCAGTTCGTACTGGAACGCTGCGTTGGCTTCGGTGAATGTGTCGATGTCGTACTGGCGGGCGCTGAACAGGATCATGCGAGGGCGAGCGGAAGTGGGGATCTGGGTTTCCGGCATGTTGACCTCATGCTGGCTGGATGAGAGGCGCGGTCGTGAGCGGACCGTAGCTGCGAGGACCCGAGAGTCCTGCACAGAAGAATTCTCATGGTACCTGCACGCACGCGCTTTTTCGCCAGCACGGTTGTCGGGCGCACGGCCAGACGCAGTGCGATACAAGATCGCGCCTTGCATTCTGGCCCGAGATCCTTATAATGCTAAGGGTTATCCCTTAGGTAACTACCCCTAGTTGAGAGGAAATCATGGGTGCAATCGTCGAAAATGTGGCTCGAATCCTGGCTGGACTGCGTCGTCTCAGCGTCGAGGCGCTGAACCGGCACCTCGAATACTGCGAACTGCTCGCAGAAGCCCAGCGCCGCTGGTACTGATCCGCGCCTGAAAGCAGCAAGCGTCCCAGGCGGCCCGAGCCGGAGGACGAGTCGCAGTGTCCTGTGCCACGCGACGCTCAGCCAGATCTGGCTACCGACGTTCGCGCCCCACGCTCACGCGCGCACAGGAACCTTGCGGATGCAACGGTTCGACGCCGCCTACGTTGCTCATTGAGGCGTTCCGGTCGCCGTATTCGCCGTTATCCTCCGGGTACTGAATCAGGAGTCCGATGTTGTTGTCGAGGCTCTCCACCCTCCCCGCGTAGATTTCCATCTAGCGCGCCTGCGCCTTGCGCCCGTTTGCGCAAAGCGACGTTCGGCGTGAGGTTCTACCCCCTTCGCGGTCGGTTCGCGCTTTGCGCGGAAAGCGCCTAATCTTGACGTATCGGCTGTTGCCCCATCTGCGAATCGCAGCGCGCGCCAGCGTGCGCGGCCTACCGGACGTCGAGGACTCACGATGCGCGCTCATCGCCCCTCGCATGCCGCGGCGCACGAAGCGCCGCACTTTCATCCGCACCATCCGCTCGCGGCGCGGCTTGCCCGCGTTGTGTTGTGCGTCGCCCTGCTCCTCGCGTGGGCCGCACTGGCGGCAACTGCCGCGTTCGCGGCGGCAGGGCCGCCTGTCGTCGTCATGACCGTGAACGGCGCGATCGGGCCCGCGAGCGCCGATTTCATCGTCCGCTCGCTGGAGCACGCCGCGAACAAGCGAGCGCCACTCGCGATCCTCGAACTCGACACGCCTGGCGGCCTCGACACGTCGATGCGGCAGATCATCAAGGCGATTCTCGCCTCGCCCGTCCCGGTGGCGGCGTTCGTCGCCCCGGGCGGCGCGCGCGCCGCGAGCGCGGGCACCTATATCGTCTACGCAAGCCATTTCGCGGCCATGGCGCCCGGCACCAATCTCGGCGCGGCGTCGCCGGTCCAGCTCGGCGTGGGCGGTGCCGGCGGCCCGGCCGGTGGTCCGGGTGGCCCAGTCAGCGGCCCGGAGGCGGCCTCGGGCGCATCGTCTCCGCATGCCGACGACAACGCCACAACGGAAGCCCGCAAGGTCATGCACGACTCCGCCGCCTACATTCGCGGCCTCGCGCAATTGCGCGGGCGCAACGTCGCGTGGGGGGAGCGCGCGGTGCGCGAGGCGGTGAGCCTTTCGGACGAAGAAGCGCGCGACGCCCACGTGATCGACCTCATCGCTCGGGACCCGGCCGACCTCGCGCGCCAGCTCGACGGCCGCACCGTCACGACCACGGCGGGCACGCTGCGGCTCGCCACCGCGCACGCGCCGCTCGAAGTCGTCGCACCCGACTGGCGCAACCGCTTCCTCTCGATCATCGCCGATCCCAACGTCGCGCTGATCCTGCTGACGCTCGGCATTTACGGGCTCTTCTTCGAGTTCGCGAACCCCGGCTTCGTGCTGCCCGGCGTGGCCGGCGCGACCTGCTTGCTGGTCGGCCTGTTCGCCATGCAGCTGCTGCCCGTGAACTACGCGGGCCTCGGGCTCGTGCTGCTCGGTCTCGCGTGCCTGATCGCAGAGGCGTTTCTGCCGACGTTCGGCGTGCTCGGCTTCGGCGGCATCGTGGCCTTCGCGATTGGCGCGCTCATGCTGATCGACACCAGCGTGCCCGGCTACGGCATCCCGATACCGCTCATCGCGGGCCTCGCGCTGGGCGGTGCGGCCTTTGTGGCCACGGTATCCAGCGTCGCGCTGCGGGCGCGGCGGCGGCCCGTGGTGACCGGCGCGGAGGCCATGGTGGGCAGCATTGGCGAAGTCATCGACGAGGGCCTGCACCCCGATCCGCGGCCCGGCCACGCGGCGCTTTCCACGGGCTGGGCGCGCGTGCACGGCGAGCGCTGGCGCGTCGCCTGCGACGCGCCGCTCGGCGCCGGCAGCCGCGTGCGCGTCACCGCGCGCAGCGGTCTCACGCTCACCGTCACGCCGCTTCACGACACGACATACAACAAGGGAGAACGTTCATGATCGGCTACACGTTCGGCTTCACAGGTCTTCTGATCGCGCTGGCGGTGCTGGTCGCTTTCTCGTCCATTCGCATCTTCAAGGAGTACGAGCGCGGCGTCGTGTTCATGCTCGGACGCTTCTGGAAGGTCAAGGGACCGGGCCTCGTGCTCATCATCCCCGCCGTGCAGGTGGCGGTGCGCATCGACTTGCGCACCGTGGTGTTCGACGTGCCTTCGCAGGATGTCATCACGCGCGACAACGTGTCGGTGAAGGTCAACGCCGTGGTCTATTTTCGCGTGGTGGACCCCGAAAAGGCCGTGATTCAGGTGGCACGCTACATGGATGCGACGAGCCAGCTCGCGCAAACCACGCTGCGCGCCGTGCTCGGCAAGCACGAGCTGGACGCCCTGCTCGCCGAGCGCGAGCAACTGAACGCCGACATCCAGAAGGTACTGGATGCGCAAACCGACGCATGGGGCATCAAGGTGTCGAACGTGGAGATCAAGCACGTCGACCTCAACGAAACGATGATCCGCGCGATCGCCCGCCAGGCCGAAGCCGAACGCGAGCGCCGCGCGAAGGTGATTCACGCCGAAGGCGAATTGCAGGCGTCCGAAAAATTGCTGCAGGCCGCGCAGTGCCTCGCGCGGCAGCCGCAGGCCATGCAGCTGCGTTATCTGCAGACGCTCACCACGATCGCCGCCGACAAGAACTCGACCATTGTCTTCCCGCTGCCGATCGAGCTGCTCAACGCGCTCACCGAGCGCGCTGGCATGCCACGCGAGCCTTGAGCGGCCAACGCGCGCTGCGTCCCTCGAGCGCCTTCGACAGCGCACTTGAATATTGCGCTGCAGCGTAACCTGGCGGCCGCCGATCCCGTCAGCGATACCGCCGCCCGGCACCCAACGGCCGTAGGTGGGCCGCATCGGAATCAGCGCCGCCTGCTTAAAAAGATCGCCGAAGCCATACATCTCAAGATGACTTCGGAAGTTGATACCGTCAGCGATACCGGCATGTCAGGCTGCCTGACTGAGCCGGCCGGCAGCTGGTCGGCCATAACCGACGCTCGGCGATGGGTGGCTGTGCGTCGGCTGCAGGTTGGTTTGCTGCCGTCCGCGAACCAGCGTCGGCGAATGGCTTTCTCGCTGTCAATGAGGGGGTCTTCCCGACCCAGAGCGGTCGGCCGCCCGCGATGCGACAAATGACCGCTTTATGGGCCGCTACGGTCTTCTGCACGAAGCGGATGGGGGGCTTGGCTTCCCGGCGATGTTGGCCACAGTCAGGGCCAGGAAGAGACGGCCATCGCCATGCCACGCGCGCAAGTCATCGAAGATGCGCCGCACTACCGCCTTTGCCACCCCTTGGTGCAGCCGCCGGCGTGCGCACGAACACCCGCAGCAGTTCATCCGTGTCGCCTGGCCGCGCGCCCGACCAGAACAGGCGCCATTCGCCCGCCGGTGCACGCGCATTGTCGCGGCGGCTTTCTACGATCAGCCACGTGCACTCGGTGTTGCGCGTATCCGCGCTCGGCCGATGCTCGATGCCGGTATAGTAGTAGAGCATTGGCGCTTCGGATTCACCGAGTCCCGCACTGGCCATGCAGTCGCCGTCCTTCCATGCGATATTCATCTTCGCGCCCAACTCTTCGAACACCGAGCGATAGCTTTTCGCATAATCGAGCCACGGCAGCAGCAATGTGCTCACCAGTCCCCACGCGAGTATCACGCCCGCGCACCAGCTCAGCGCGCCGCGCCATTTGACGGTACGCCTGAGGAGCGGCAGCAGGCATAGCCAGCCGAACGTCATCAGCAGCGCGGCGGCGATCGGCACCGGTTTGACCGGCAGCACCCAGTCGAGCGGCAGCCATCGGCCGAGCAGATGCAGTTGGGCATGAGAGTTCGTCGGACTGCTCATGATCGACCAGATGCTCCAGCTGAGCGCCGCCGCGCTACCGAACAATACGCGGCTCGCCATATCCCAGCTCGCATGCAGACGGCGCGGCAGCGCATCGACGCCTTGCATCGCCAGCAACGCGAGCGGCGCAATGAACGGCAGGATATACAACTCGCGCACCGTCGCCGAGCTTTGCAGCACGGCGAAGCCGATGCCCGCGAAGATCGCCGGCAATGCCACTTCCGGAGCGCGCCAGCGCCGCCATGCGCCGCGGGCGAGCGCGGCCAGCGCGAGCGGCACCACCGGAAAGCCGACACTCAGAATGGTGCGCAAAACGAACAGGCGGCTTTCGTTCCTGGAGCCCAGTTCGGCCACCGAGAAACCCAGAAAGCGCCCGACGTTGTTGTCCCACAGCCAGACTTTGAATAGCGTTTCCGAGCGTAGATAGAAGCAGATCGGCCAGATCAGTATGAACGGCGCGCAAACCAGCAGCGCAATGCCGAGCGCGCCCGCAAACCTGCGGCTGCGGCAACCGGGATACAGCGCGAGCAGCGCGAGGGTGGTTGCGCCGAAAACGAGAGGCACGAACAGGCCTTTGGCGAGCAGCGATACGCCGACACCCGCGCCGAACATTGCTGCGGCGCTGATGATCGCGTGGCGCCGGCCATCAGAGTCGGGCGGCGGCTCTGCTTGAGCGGCATCAGCGCCATCGCCTGTATGGACCAACACCAACTCGAACAAACCACAGAAGCCGACCGCGGCGCCCGCCATCAAGGCGACGTCGGTCATCAGGTCGTGTACGTGTTTGACGACGATGGGCGTGCCGGCGAACAACGCAAGCGTGCCGATCACGCGCAGGTCGAACCAGCTCGACGCTGCCACCGCGCGCCGTACGATCCGTGCCGTGCAGAAGAGGGTCAAGCTGCCGAACAGCACGCTCGCGAGACGCGCCGCGTCGTGCAGCGGCAGATAGCGGCCGAACATCCACGCGAGGCCGGTGGCAACCCAGTCGTAAATCGGCGGCTTCTCGACGAATGGTTGACCGGCGTTGGTGGGTACGATCAGATCGCCGGTGTCGAGCATGTGCTGGATGATGCCGAACGTATAGGTCTCGTCCTGCTTCCATGGCTGGTGGCCGAGCGTGCCAGGCAGCAGCCACGCGCTCAGTATCGCGACGGCGGCGAGCCACAGCAGCCAGCGGACGGCGGCAAGCGCGAGCGGGCGGCGGATGGCGGGCACGGCGCGATCGCCTGCGTCGTCGATGTGGCCTGCGGGCGGGCTCGCCGCGAAGGGCTTCGCGGCGACGTTTTCACTGCCGGGCAAGTCCGTGCGGTGCACTGGCATGCGCGCGGTTGTTTTGTCTTGCGTCAAGGAAGTCTCTGCTCGCCCTTTGTGGGTGGGCTGATGTTCAGGCACTACGTCGCCCGCGATTGCACGTCACAGGGCTGCGATTGTAGTCCCCGCTTATTACGGACGATTACAGAGGAGCGGATGGGGCGGCGGAATCAGTGCGCAAGTGCCCTTTTCGGCTGATCGACGGGAACGCTAGCGCCCGACGGTCGAGCGCGACGATCGCCTCACGTGCGCGCGTCATGCAAAGGCATACCCGCCACCCACATAGCACGGTGGATCGAGCGCTTCTGAGAGGCACTTCCTGAAGTCAAGCGGCCATCGGCGTCTCGCCAGCGGCGCGCCTGTCCGGGTCATAGCATGCTGTCGAAGTCCCTTAACTGTCGCTCGGCCTCGTCGCGCGCGATTCCGTAACGCTCCTGAATCCTGCCAACGAGATACTCGCTGTCGCCTTCGGCCACCGCAAGATCGTCATCGGTCAGCTTGCCCCACTTGGCCTTCAACTTGCCGGACAGCTGTTTCCACTGGCCCTTAATCCTGTCTTCATTCATCGTGTGCTCCAGGAGCGACGTGATAACGACGGCATGGCAGCAAGTGGCGTGCCCCCTGTTGCCGTCTCTGCTCATCCTGGCTACGCGAACCGTCCGGTGCGGGGGGCTGGCGCGCAACGCGCTCACGGCCTGATTGGAAAAACGGTGCGGCGACTAAAGCACGTGATTTCACCTTCAACATTCCGGAAAGCGTCGAGGTGCCGTCCTCGAAACTCTCACTGACCAGCACAAGACACGACCGGATATTTTGCACAGCCATGTCCGCTGTCCGGTCCAGGGGAAAGCTGCTTTGCTAACATGCCGTTGACATCACTGCACCGCATTTGACGGTGCGGCTGGTAGGACTGCGAATACGCGTGGAATTCGTCGGCACCCGGAAACTACGGTGTCATCGTGCCGACTGGTTGAAGTCACAACGAGGGTGCTCAACGCGCTGCCGCTGGTCAGACCGTTTCCATCGACTCCGCTGGAGGGTCGCCGCGCGTATTGAGGCGCTCGTATTCTGCGATCAGTTGCGCGCCAAACAACATCAGCGTCGCGAGCGCTTCGAGGCCGAACAGCACAACAATCGCCGTCGTCAACGACCCATAGACGACGTTCACCTGCGAAAGCTTCGCGAAGTACCAAACCAGCACGCGTCTTGTGATTTCCCACAGAACGGTGGCCGCGACCGCGCCGACGACCGCATGCCGCAGTGTCGTGCGCCCCCTCGGGATCACAAAATAGATTGCCGTCAGCACGAATATCTCGCCCGCAAGGCCACACAGATAGAGCACGACGCGGGTCACGCCTGTCAGTAACACCCCATGGCCGAACAGATCGATGCTACCGGTTGCGACAGCCCGCAGGCCGCTGGAGACGAGCGTCACAAGCAGCACACCGATACCTAGTGACAGACTGAATAGATAGGGCAGGATTGCCGACAGCAGGAAGTGCCTTCGCCGGACCTCAACGCGATGCACGAAGATGATTGACAGGGCATTCTCCAGAACCGAGAACGCAAGCGAACTGAAAAAGATCATCGTGATGACGAGGTACCAGCCGACCACGGAGCGATGCTCGAAAAAAGTCGCGAGTTCGCGAACGAGTGCTTTTGACTGCCCCGGTATCAGCCATTCGAGCAGACGCCCGAGCGTGTCGAACAGCAACTGCTCACCGATGAAGTGACCGAACGCGATTACAACGAGAATGAGGAGCGGCACGATTGACAGCAACGCGTAATAGGCGATCGCGCCCGCGAGCAGCAGCCCCTGGTTTTTGCGGAACGCGGTGCAGACCTGGAACAGGAATCGCGCTGGATGCGCCGCAACAAAGCGCAACGCGCGCTTGCCTGTCTCGTCGGTTGGATTCATATCACGCTCCGCTCGTTCATTGCACTCGCGCCGCCCTCATCGTACGCGTTGAACGCGGCGCGCGCAGTTCACCTCCGTGCAAGCCGCGGCACCGTCACTCCAGGTACCAAGCCATTGCAGCCGCGCGCATCAGCACCGCACGCCCGTTCGCCGACAGCGCGTCGCGCGTGAACTACCCAGGCGTGTGTCGCTCGTCGGGCTGTGAATGACCCCTTTTCGGCCTCTCAGTTACCGCCGTCGCCTATCTTTTTCTCGGCCTTCTTTCTAAAGTAACTGATGATCGGCAAACGCGAAGCAGCCGTAGACCAGGGGCTTTGCAATAGCAATGGACCGTCTGCGCATGTGTGCCTTGAACCGCGCTCACGGTAGCAATGACGTCGTCACCAACCTCGCCGGTCCGAGTTCGCGCCGTTGACAAACATCAGGGAGGTGGGAGGCATGCAGATTGGTGTCCAGAACTTTGCAAGCCGCTCGCGGCCAGTGTTCGAGAGTACAGACGAAGAGCGAGTGCACGTGTTGCAGCGGCTAGCTGCAACCTGCCGCATCTTCGGACGGCGTGGCTACTCGGAGGGCCTGCTCGGCCACATCACCGTGCGCGATCCCGAAGTGCCGGAGCGTTATTGGGTCAACCCAGTCGGCATCCCCTTGCACCAGGTCCGCGTCTCGCACCTGGTGCAGGTTAATCACGAAGGTCAGATCGTACAGGGCGACGGGATGGTGAACCCAGTCGGACTGCTGCTGCACACGGCCGTCCATCAGGCGCGACCCGACGTATCGGCGATGTGCCACGCGCACGCTCTGCATGCGTCGACGTGGGCCGCATTCGAACGGCTGCTCGATCCGATCACACAGGACGCGTGCGTATTCTTCGAACAGCAGGCATTAATCCTCGAACCCCGTGTCGTGCGCGACCGAACTGCGGCGGCACGCTTTGCCAAAGGTTTCGGCGACAAACTGGTGGCGATCCACGCGGGCCACGGCATTTTTACAACCGGACAGACCGTAGATGAGGCGGCATGGTGGTTCGTGTTGATGAACCGTTGCTGCGAAGCGCAACTGATTGCGCAAGCTTGCGGGGAGCCGTCATTGTGGGCCCCCGATGACGCGAGATGGCTGGCTTCGGTGCTTGGTTCACCGCAGTTCGGTTGGCTGTCGTTTCAAACACTGTGGGACGACATCATCCTGAGTGACCCGGACCTGGTTCAGTAACCTCGGCGGCGGACAAATCGGGAAGCCGAGTGCTACGAAACCCAGGCCGCTCGCGCGTGGTCTTCTAGCGGCGTGCGTCTCTTCAGTCTGCCGAATCCGCGGGCGAACGGCTGGTCACGGCTTCGCAAGCAGTCGTCGCACCGAACATTATCACCGCCCGTTTCTGGCCGACTTTACACATTCACGGCAATAGCCCGAAAACTGCCTTCGACGATATCAACGTCCGGTCTCTGGAGACTGGTCGATTGGTGCTCTCGGCCAGGAACGGCCGATCGCCGGTATTGTTCGTCGGTCATCCAGATGACGGTTCCACAGCGGTCAACGGTCATTCGATGCCTGGACGCGCAGCTGCCTGCATGTGGAGCTTCCCCGAACGCGCTACCCGGTCCGGCGCCGGATTTTCGCCAACCGGCGCCGGACTGCCGGTCGACGCGCGTCAGGCCAGCAGCTTGCGCTCCGTCTTGCCGTACTTGATCGACTTCTCGTCCGGGATCATCAGACCGGTGTGCTCGTCGCGGCCCTGCAGGAGGAAGCGCGCGTTCGGGTTGCCAATCTGCCCGGCCGCCAGCTTGCTGTCCGCACCGATCTCGCCCTTCTTCATCCGGTTGACGATCACGCCGACCGCGGTGTCCTTGAAGTCGCGCAGCATCCACGCGTCGCCGTCGCTGTCGCCGAACACGAGCAGCGGGCCGTAGCCTTTCTTCGACTCCAGCACGCCGCGAATGCCGACGGTCTTGCCCGGACCATAGTTGAAGTGCCAGCCGGCCTTGTATCGGCTGGCGTACTTGCCATCCTGCATCTCCAGGCGCATGCCGATCACGTTCTCCGGCGGCACGCCATAGCCGTAGTTCGGATTGCCGGCGAACACGCGCACAACGTCGTCGAGCGACGCGGTGCTGACGTACACGTCGATGCCGTTCGCGCGCAGCGTGTGCATCACCGCGCGTATCTCTTCGTGAATGC